>JBBIJH010000006.1:0-30551 GCA_037446075.1 Ignavibacteriales bacterium | reverse complement strand
AGAACCCGACAGAATTGTAGCACGCCGGACGCGTCGAGATGACGAAATTGAATCAGACTACATCTCCATTCGAATCGACAGCTTTCATGATCACCAGACGGCGTTCGAATTCACTCTCAATGCATCGGGCTCGAAGACGGATATTCTGATCTATGATGACATGAAGCTTGAGGACGCCTCATGGGATGTCGTCTGGGCAGCAGAGACAAAGATCCTCCCGAACGGTTGGTCGGCGGAAATAAAAATTCCCTTCCGAGTTCTGAGGTTCACGAAACAATCGAGGCAGGAATGGGGAATCAACTTTATCAGGAGAATCAGCCGAAGACAAGAGCGAGACGACTGGGCTCTTATCGGACGAACAGAAAGCGGCTTTGTCTCTCGCTTTGGACACCTTGTTGGAATGGATGACATTGAGCCTCCCGTGAGGCTGGAGGCACTACCGTACGTTCTCGGCAGACGAGAATTTCGACCGAAGTCGGCGGCGGGTACAAAGGACAGAGATTTTCTGGGCGATCTTGGCCTTGATCTCAAGTACGGACTGACAGGCTCTTTCACAGTTGATGCGACCTTCAACCCAGACTTCGGCCAAGTGGAAGCAGATCCGGCCGTGCTGAACCTGACGACCTACGAAACATTCTACCCGGAAAAGCGGCCTTTTTTTATCGAGGGCACACAGATCTTCCAGTTCACGACGTTTCCAACCTTCACAGGGGAATTCGGTCCGGGCGTTTTTTACCCTAGGAGGATTGGGAGAGCTCTCGTAAACGAAGTTGTCGAACCCCCAGGAGGATCCGTTATCGAACGACCCAGCGCCGCTACCATCCTCGGGGCGGCAAAGGTCACGGGAAAAACTCGGCGTGGCCTCGGCGTTGGAATCCTTGAGGCCGTGACGCAGCGTGAGACGGCGATCGTCGCCGATTCCGCTGGACGTCGATCTGAACAGCTCGTGGAACCGCTTGCTCATTACAATGTCCTGCGATTCAGACAGGATCTGTGGGAAAATTCAAACATCGGCGGCATCGTTACTACGGTTGCAAAAGCTACGCGCAGACCTGCTTTTGCACTCGGCTCGGACTGGAACTTACGGTTTCGGCAGAATATGTACATCCTCGACGGGTTCGTAGCAGCCTCGCATACGAGCGATCCATGGGGGAGTCGAATCACTGGCTCTGCGGGAAGGATGAAACTCCAGAAAGCAGCAGGGGCACACTGGTTGTGGGACGCTTCCCTGGACTATACGACGCCGAAGTACAACATCAACGATCTTGGATTTTTTTTCCGACCGAATGATTATGGGAGCAATGCAGAACTGCGCTATCGAGAGGAAACTCCGGGGAAAGTTTTCAAACGCTACATCGTTGGTCTCGGCTACCACCTCCGGATGAACTTCAGTGGTATCAATCTCTTCCGCCAGATCAACGGGTTTGCTCGGGTCCAATTTCTCAACTACTGGCAACTGGTTCTCCGCGGAAACTATGACGCGGGACTCTACGATGATCGCGAGAGTCGCGGCCGGGGACTGTACCGGAAACCAAGGCCCTACGAGGTCAACTTCAGCGCTGAATCAGATCCTCGATTACCAGTAATAGGGACGCTCACCCTCGCCTACCGCGGTGACAGCAAAGGAAGTCATGGGCTGAGCGTCGGAGGCACGATCTTAATTCGTCCTATCTCCTGGATCGATGTGAGTGCTCGCCTGAACTACAATCCAGTCAGGAGAAAAGAAGCGTGGTTTGCCAACTCTGCAGACGCTTCCAATCCGTCGCAGGTCGCTGCTCTTTTCGGTGATCGCGACACCGATGAACTCGACTTGACACTCAGAAGTACCATCACATTTGCACGCGATTTGACGTTGCAGATTTACAGTCAGGTTTTCCTTGCAAAAGGACATTATAAGAATTTCCGCCAGCTGATCGCACCCGAGCAGTTTGTCCCATTTGCCTACGGCGGCAATCCAGACTTCAATCGAAAGTCGTTGAACACAAACGTTGTTCTGCGCTGGGAGTATCTAGCCGGAAGCACGCTTTATCTCGTTTGGTCTCAAACACGCTTTGGCGTTGGGGATGATTATTTTACCCCTGTCGGCCAGAACTTTCGGAATACTTTCAAAATCCCGTCCGAGAATGTGGTGCTTCTGAAGGTAAGTTATTGGTGGGGTCTATAGTCCAAAGCCATCGGTCTAGGAAGCTGACCAATCTCTCTTCGTATTCCTTTCCTCCAACTATCCTTGTGTCATGATGGTAAGCGTCTTTGATAAGGTAAATCTCTTTCGGCCCCCTTGCACTTCTGTAAAGAATCTCTGAATACTCAGATCGGATCAGTGAATCGTTCGTCCCATGGACAAACAGAATCGGGATGTCGATATGTTCGAGAGCATGCAGGGGTGAGACTTCATCCGCCTTGAAATTTCCTATCCGCTCCGCCCTTCTCATGGCAAGATTTCCAACCAGCTTCCAGCGTACCTTGATGATGAGCTTCTGGTAATCGAGGCTGATTGTACGAAGGTCTGTGAACGAAGCTTCCGCTACAACTGCAGCAATCCGTCGGTCGATAGCAGCCGCTTGAAGCGCAACAGCGGCGCCCATGGAAACCCCGAAGAGTCCAATCCTCCCAAGTCCTCTGCGATTCTTTCTTTCCAGCTCCGAGATTAAATCGGCCACGTCGAATTTCTCATGGTAGCCGTAAGTACAGAACCTGCCATCACTCTCCCCGTGTCGACGTGCATCGTAGAGACACACGTTGTACCCACGGTTGTGGAGAAGGCCTGCAAGCGGCAAGCCCCCGATTTTGTTATCACTGATGCCGTGGAGGTAAATGACTGTTCCCTTTGCGGGAGAAGCGGCCTTCAGAAACCATCCATCGAGCGTCAAACCATCCCTCGTCTTGATCTTTAGATCGTCATAAACCAAGCCCAAATCTCGCGGAGTCAAGATATCTGTACAGCGGCGGTAATCTTCTACCGTGAACCTGCGTGGCTGAAGGATGATGAGCGGGCCAATCAGCGTAACGGCAAGAGCGACAGAAGAGATAAAAATTAAAAGGAGCCCGATGAGAAGAAAGTAAATGGACATGAAAAAAGAGTCGACGGACCAGTTCCTGGCTAAGTTCAATATATCCACTCGAACCGTTGGAAGCAAGCCTCCCCCTCACTTGGCGCACGGGGTCCGTTTCATTGACTCTCCCGGGAAATGTTTGTACATTCAATGCGTTTTTTCTTGTAGGAAAGAATTTTCATGCGCGTAGCCCTTGTCCATGACTGGCTCACTGGCATGCGAGGTGGGGAGAAGTGCCTCGAGGTTCTCTGTGAACTCTATCCCGATGCCGATCTCTTCACCTTGCTCCACGATAAAGGAAGTGTTTCGGCGGTCATTGAGCAGCGAAAGATCCGCACATCATTCCTTCAACACCTTCCGTTCTCCAGCACGAAGTACCGAAGTTATCTTCCACTGTTTCCCAGAGCAATCGAGAGTTTTGACCTCCGAGATTATGATCTGATCCTTTCTTCCAGTCACTGTGTAGCAAAAGGGGCCGTGCCGCGCCGAGATGCTCTGCACGTCTGCTATTGCCACACCCCCATGCGCTATGTGTGGGAAATGTACAACGAATATTTTGGAAGAGGCCATGCTGGTCTTCTGACCCGCATGGTAATGCCATCTGTTGCTCGCTATCTCCGGATCTGGGACGTTCGCACATCAAGTCGGGTTCATTACTTCATCGCAAACTCAGAAAACGTTCGGCAGAGAATTCGCCGTCACTATAATCGAGACGCAGAGGTAATTTACCCACCGGTCGAGGTCTCGAAGTTTCCGCTATCGAACGAAGACGGCGGTTACTTTCTTGTTGTCTCGGCACTTGCCCCCTACAAGCGCATTGATGTAGCGATCGAAGCGTTCAACAGGCTTGGGAAGCATCTTGTGATTGTGGGAAGAGGACCGGAGGAGAAAAAGCTCAAAGCGATTGCACGCCCCAACGTGGAGTTCACGGGATGGGTAAAAGACGAAAAGCTCGTAGAGTACTAGCAGCAGTGAACTTCTCTGGTTTTGCCCGGCGTGGAGGATTTTGGGATCGTCCCTCTTGAAGCGATGGCAACGGGGAAACCCGTGATCGCATATGCGAAAGGAGGGGTTCTGGAAAGCGTGAGGGGGGATGGAGATCGGCCTACAGGGATATTCTTCTATGAACAGACAGCTCAAAGTTTACTCTTGGCGGTGGAGAGATTCAATGAGATAAGATTTGAACCGAAAAAGATACGAGAACACGCTTTGCAATTCGACCGGCAGGTATACAAAGCAAAAATGAAAAACTTTATTCAAGGAAAAATCTTGCAGCATTTCAACCAAGGTGAAGGCTCCCAAAACGAAACACGTTGACTTTCTTCTGAAAAATGGGTATCTTTTCCTGCAATTTCGCCATTCCGGCAGGTCCGCATGGTCAGTGAGCGACTCCGTAGAAAGAAAGATCGCTGGAAGTATAACATCGTACTCGTACCTCAGAGCGAGGCGGGGAAGTCTCTGAGCTTCCGAATGGAACTCCTCGCAGCACTCGGCGTTTTGCTGCTTTATACAGTCATAGTCGGGGGTCTCACTTTTGTCCTCTTGAGATGGACACCTGTTGGCGTCTGGATTCCGGTCAAGAATGCTGAGCTGGAGCAAAGATATGGGAGACAAATTACGGCACTCCAGAACCAACTGAGTCGTGTTGCGGAGGAAGTGAGCGTACTCGAACGATACAATAGAAAGCTCCGCGATGCATTAGGCTCCGGGCTGGTACAAAGCGAGGGAGATGCTGCTTCGCTTGCCCAAGCAAGCACGGAGGAAGAGAAAGCCCCTTTACCATTCACGAATGAAGAGAAATCTACCGATCTCGAGGAAGGCACGGTGGAATTACAGAGTCAGGTAACCCCGCGGACCCCCAGGAGCCGGAACGCCCTCCAATTGTCGACACCAGTTTCGAGTTCACAGCAACCGAGTTTGCCTATGCGGCTTCCCGCAAGTGGCTACATCACACGGGGCTTTGAGCCGGCGCGTAGTCACTACGGCATTGATATCGCCGGGCGTCGTGGGTCCCCGATTCTGGCAGCTGCGGATGGGCACATTCTGTTCGCTGGCTGGACCTACGATGCGGGCTATATGATGATCATTTCGCATGACGGAGGATACTTCACCTTTTATAAACACAATCAATCACTCTTGAAATCAGCGAACTCCTTCGTAAAGCAGGGAGAGCCGATTGCACTCCTCGGGAATACGGGGGCAATGAGTCATGGTCCACATCTTCACTTTGAAATCTGGAAAGATGGAGTTCCGCGAGACCCGAGTGAGTACGTCCTCAACTTTCACCTATTCTAAGGAGAGCAGCCGTGGCGGTCAAGAATGATTCCATCAAGGAACTAAACTTCATCGGCGCCGGAACAACAGTTGAGGGAAAGATCAAAACTCAAGGAAGCATCCGAATCGATGGAAAAATGATCGGCGAAATCAGTGCCGGAGAAAGCCTTGCTGTGGGAGGCACGGGTGATATTGACGGCAATGTTGTCGCGAAAAACATCACGATCGGCGGGAACCTTCGCGGTACGGTCATGGCATCAGAGAAGCTGGTGTTTGAATCGAAGGCGATCGTCAAAGGGGACATTCGAGCAGCGAAGCTCGTGATCGATGAAGGCGCCATCTTCGACGGCAAGTGCACGATGAGCGATGCAAAAGCTCCGCCTCCGGCGACAAAAGCTTGAATTCTTGTACGTCGTATGGGCTCCCAAGATGATCAAAAGCAACCTTCCACAGGATTTGGAACCCTCGCGAGGACCTATCGAGATGTAGCCCCGTATCTTGGGTTGGGCATCCAACTTGCTGCCACCGTCGTCATCTTCGCTCTCATCGGTCACTGGCTCGACCGCGTCCTAGACACAAGTCCGTGGCTCTTAGTCATCGCAGCACTCTTAGGAGCCACTGCTGGATTGTACAACTTTATCCGAACAGTCATAAGTCTCAGCAGAAAACAAAAGCAGCAAATAGGTGAAGGAAAACGTAGATAATGAAGTTACACCCGACATTTCCGATGAGGATCGGGCTGGTGCTTCTCATCGCAGCGCTGCTGTCGATCTATCCACTATATCGGCTAGGTGATCGGGAGGTAACGGCGGGCTTCATTGCTGGGGCTCTTATCAGCTTCTTGAATGTTCTTGGAGGCTATATTTCCATTGAGTACGCCTTTGAGAAACCGAGTGTAACTTTTCTGAAAGTGATCCTTGGAGGAATGGGCATACGTCTGTTGCTCATCGCGGCTGTAGTCGTTGTTCTCATTAAATTCTTTCATTTCCATGTGTATAGCTTGACAGCCTCTCTTTTCTTTTTCTATTTCCTCTTCGTGATTCTCGAGATCATGTTTGTGAACAAGAAAACTTCGGTGAAGAAAAAGCTCTCATGAACCTCTTCGCTGTAACGCTTTTCTTATCCCTTGCCGTCTTTTCGTCCTCACCACAGGACTCCGGCGAGTCTCACGAAGGAGAGAAACATGTCGGGCCAGACACTGCGACTGTAGGCCAGACAATGTCTGTGGCACACGACACACACGCCACGGACAGTGGGGGAAACTGGATCATCCAAGAAGTCTCAGACTCGCAGGAGATTAACCTTGAGCCCCTGGCCACAATTCACCTTCCGCAGTTTACCCCGGTACGCATCCTTGGGCTTACAATTGATCTTTCAATCACGAAGCACGTTGTCTTTCTCTGGGTTGCCGGATTGGTTCTGATCCTCATTCTCGGAATCGCTGCAAGGAAAAATAGCAGGAGCCGAGTGCCACACGGCATCGGAAACTTCATCGATATGATCCTTGTCTTCATTCGCGACGAGGTTGTTCTTCCGACGATTGGCAAAGAGGGGATTCGCTTCCTCCCGTTTTTCCTGACAATCTTTTTCTTCATCCTGACATGTAATCTGCTTGGCCTTGTGCCGTACGGCTCAACCGCGACGGGGAATGTGAGTGTAACCGCCGGCCTCGCGGGTATTTCTTTCCTTGTCATTCAGGGAGCTGGAATCTGGAAGCATGGACTCATTGGGTACTTTCGTGGACTCGTGCCGCCGGGAATCCCCATCTTCGTTCTCCCCGTGATGATCGTTGTTGAGTTCATCGGACTCTTCACCAAACCATTCGCTCTTTGCATTCGTCTCTTTGCCAACATGACGGCTGGCCACATTGTCATTCTGTCCTTGATCTCCCTCATCTTTATCTTCAAGTCGGTCGCGATAGCACCCGTTTCCATCGCCTTTGCTCTGTTTATCAATCTGCTGGAAATTTTCATTGCGCTTTTGCAGGCATATATCTTTACCATGCTGTCTTCACTGTTTGTCAGTTTATCGGTACACCAAGAACACTGAGTCTTGCAGTTCGTCTGAACTCTTACATTAAACCAGGAGGAACAATGTCCGAATTTGCTCTCGCCCATCTCGCCGCTGGAGTCGGGGCTGCCCTTGCAGTCATCGGAGCTGCGTTCGGAATCGGCAAACTGGCCGCTGCCACCATGGAGGCCAGCGGACGCCAGCCCGAGGCAGCAGGCGATCTGAGAACCTCAATGATCATCTCCGCTGCATTGATTGAAGGGGTGACCCTCTTTGCAGAGGTCATCTGTATCATCCTTGCTTTGAAGTAGGAGGGAGTAGAAATACAATGCTTCAACTCAATCCGGGTCTCATTATCTGGACGGCGATTACTTTTCTCATTCTTCTTTTCATCCTGAGAAAAATTGCCTGGAAGCCTTTGCTGAAAGCCCTTTACAACCGCGAAGAGAGTATCCGGAGCTCGATCGAGCGAGCGGAGAGGGCAAAAGAGGAAGCAGAGCGCCTTCTCGAAGAAAACCGCAAGAGCCTCCAGCGTGCTGAAGACGAGGTCGCGCGGATCATTCGCGACGGAAAAGCGGCCGCTGAGAAAATCAAGACGGAAATCCTTGAGAAAGCGAATGCCGATTCTCGACGAAGCGTCGCCCAGGCGAAGGAAGAGATTGAGAGGGAGAAGGAAGCCGCTCTCGCCGCGCTCCGTCAGGAGGTAGCGGACCTGGCGATCCAGGCTGCAAGGAAGATCCTCGGAGAGGAGCTGGACGAGGCGCGGCATCGGAAACTGATCAACGATTTCTTGCAGGAGCTTCCAAAGAACTGAACAGGCAGGAAAAACCATGGCAAGCTACCGAGTCGCGAAAAGATATGCGCTCGCCCTTCTGGAATCAGCTGAAGAAGGAAACCTCATTGAGGAAATAACGAGAGATGTCGGGCTGGTGAGGAAAACACTCGAGGAGAATCGTGAGCTGCGAATCGCCCTTGGTAGTCCCGTCGTCCAGAAGGAAAAGAAGAAAAACATCCTTACAGAACTCTTCGAAAATAAAGTGCATGAAGTTACATTGAAATTTCTCGACCTGGTGCTCGAGAAAGACCGGGAGAAGGAGCTTCCCGAAATCACCGAGCAGTTTCTGAGGCTCGTTGATGAGAAGCGTGGCGTCGTTCGACTGGAGGTCTCCAGTGCCGTGCCCTTCAGCGAGGAACAGCAGGAGCGGCTCAGGGGGCATCTGGAGAATTTCACGGGGAAGAGAGTGATTCCCCGCTTTCGCATCGATCCGTCAATCCTCGGCGGGTTTGTGGTCCGTCTGGACGATCAGATTATTGACGCCAGCGTCGCTCGCCAACTGGAGCTTTTGCGGGCGAGGTTCACAGAAAAAGTATAACCGCCGTATCTTTCAGGAGAAACTATGGCAGAAGTCAGACCGGATGAAGTCTCGGCGATTTTGCGGAGGCAACTCTCAGGGTTTGAAAAAGAAATCGATATCTACGATGTCGGCACTGTCCTGCAGGTGGGTGACGGCATCGCTCGCGTCTACGGCCTCTCGAAAGTGATGGCGAGCGAGCTGGTAGAATTCCCGAACGGTGTCTTTGGAATGGTACTGAATCTGGAGGAGGATAACGTTGGCTGTATCCTCTTCGGAGAGAGCACGCTGATCAAGGAGGGGGACATCGTCAAGCGGACCGGCCGCCTTGCCTCCATGCCCGTGGGAGAACAGATGCTTGGGCGGGTGATTACACCTCTGGGTCATCCGCTCGACGGTCGAGGTCACATCAAGGTAGAAAAGTACATGCCCGTGGAGCGCAAAGCTCTCGGTGTAATCTTCCGGCAGCCAGTGAAGGAGCCTCTCCAGACAGGCATCAAGGCAATCGACGCCATGATCCCGATCGGGCGAGGTCAGCGTGAGCTTATCATTGGCGACCGACAGACGGGAAAAACTGCCATCGCGGTGGATACGATCATCAATCAGAAATACACTCACTCGGACAGAGCGAAGCGCGAAGGAGTACAGCCGGTTTATTGTATCTATGTCGCAATTGGCCAAAAAAGTTCGACCGTTGCTCAAGTCGTCAGCAAGTTAGAAGAATACGGTGCGATGGAATACACCACGGTCATTGCTGCGAATGCGAGCGATCCTTCTCCAATGCAGTACATTGCACCGTATGCAGGGGCAACGCTTGGCGAATATTTTCGTGATAGCGGCAGACACTCCCTCGTGATCTACGATGATCTGTCGAAACATGCACAGGCATATCGGCAGGTTTCTCTCTTGCTTCGTCGTCCCCCCGGCCGTGAAGCCTATCCTGGTGATATCTTTTACCTGCATTCTCGACTGCTTGAACGAGCGTCAAAGCTAAGCGATGAGCTAGGTGGAGGAAGTCTGACAGCGCTTCCGGTCATTGAAACCCAGGCTGGAGATGTCTCCGCCTATATTCCGACGAACGTCATCTCGATCACGGACGGCCAGATTTATCTTGAGTCTTCGCTCTTTAATGCAGGGGTGCGCCCAGCGATCAACGTTGGAATTTCCGTCTCTCGGGTTGGGGGAAACGCTCAAATCAAGGCAATGAAAAAAGTTGCAGGACGGCTTCGACTCGACTTGGCGCAGTACCGTGAGCTAGAAGCCTTCGCGCGATTTGGCTCCGACCTCGATAAGACGACGCAGGCTTTCCTCACTCGAGGCTCCCGCCTTGTCGAGCTACTGAAGCAAGGACAGTACGAGCCTGTCCCCGTCGAGAAGCAGGTGGTCAGCATCTTCGTTGGTACGAGCGGATATCTCGACAATATCCCGGTTGAACACGTCCGCCGCTTTGAGAAGGAGTTCTTGGAAATGATGGAGAGGAAACACTCGGACATACTTCAGGAAATTGTGATGAAGAAAGACCTCGATGAAGATCTCACAGCAAAGCTCCACGCGATCGCAAAAGCCTTCCTTGCTTCGTTTCAGTATTGATCGATGGCGACGTTACGTGAAATACGTCGACGGATCGCTGGGATTCGGAAGACTCAGCAGATCACGAAAGCAATGAAGATGGTCGCTGCTGCGAAGCTAAGGCGTGCCCAGGAGAACATCGTGGCCGCCCGGCCGTATGCAAGGAAAATCAACGAGCTACTCCGCCACCTTGTGACGAAGGTCGATCCGCACCTCCACCCGCTTCTCCGCGCCCGTGAGGTGAAAGAAGTTGCTCTGATCGTCGTCACCTCCGATCGCGGGCTTTGTGGTGCCTTCAACACGAACATCGTCAGGGCCGCAGAGATGCATATTGCGACTCAATACAAGGACCTCCAGGCTGCGGGACGATTACGAGTGATTCCTGTGGGAAAGAAGGGCTTCGATTATTTTTCAAAGCGATATCTAGCCGTGACGGGAAAACACATCGGCGTGTTCAGTCAACTAGATTTCCACACTGCGCAACGAATCGTCCACGGAGTCGTGGACGCTTACCTCCTTGAAGAATTCGATAAGGTGGAGGTGGTCTATAGCGAGTTCAAATCTGTCCTTCGCCAGAATATTGTGATTGAGCAGCTTCTCCCGATCCCGCCCGAAGAGCTTGCTCCCCCGCCGGGAGAGCGCAAGCTCCCGTCCCTCATCGACTACATCTACGAACCGAATGCCTCAGACCTCATCAACACTCTGATTCCAAAACATCTGAATTTTCAGATGTGGCGCATCCTGCTTGAGTCGAACGCTGCAGAACAGGGAGCGCGCATGACAGCAATGGATAACGCCACAGAGAATGCCAACGAGTTGATCCAGTATCTGCAATTGCAGTACAACAAGGCGCGTCAAGCAGCGATCACGAAGGAGTTGCTCGAGATCGTTAGCGGGGCAGAAGCGTTGAAGAAGGCGGGGTAAGCGATGAAGAAGTTTTTTTCTCCATTGTGATTTCACCTAAGATGTCCATAGGCTAGCACTGGCCAACAACCTTTAGTCGCCCTTTTGGAAGTTCCCTCCTCCGCCGTTTCAATGGTCGTCTTTCTCTCACGCTCGCATGCCTTGCATAAATCCGTTTAATTGCTTAAATTTGCACACCTTCTGGAGATTCGGAAGGAACGGAACCTGTTATGTTTGAACATCTTACACGAAAGTTAGAGTCCGTCTTTAAGAAACTCCGAGGCCAAGGCAAGCTCACGGAAGCAAACATAGCCGAGAGTTTGCGCGAAGTGCGGCGTGTCCTGCTCGACGCAGACGTCAACTACAAGGTTGCGAAGCAGTTCATCGAGAGTGTACAACGCCGTGCCGTCGGTCGTGAAGTGTTGACAAGTGTCACTCCGGGTCAACTTGTTATCAAGATTATTTATGATGAACTCGTGACACTTCTGGGAGAATCGAACGCCGAGATCCATCTCTCACCTCTTCCCCCGACGATTATCATGGTTACCGGGTTGCAAGGTTCAGGCAAGACAACCTTTGCCACCAAGCTTGCTTTTCACTTAAAGCGCAAAGGAGGACATCCTCTGTTAGTCGCGGCAGACCTGCATCGCCCGGCCGCCATCGACCAGTTAGAGATGCTCGGCAAGCAGATCCAAGTTCCCGTATACGTGAACCGACACACGGAAGCAGTAAGAGTAGCAGAAGAGTCAATTGAACATGCAAGGGCAAACCTCCGCGACATGGTCATCCTCGATACGGCGGGCAGACTGCACGTTGACGAAGAGATGATGCGCGAGGTGGAGGTGATCAGAGAGAGAGTCAAGCCGCATGAAACCCTCTTCGTCGTCGATTCCATGATGGGCCAAGATGCCGTCAACGCGGCGCTTGTGTTTCACGAGAGATTAAACTTTGACGGGATTGTTCTGACGAAACTCGATGGGGACGCACGGGGCGGAGCCGCCCTCTCTATCCGTTCTGTCGTCCAGAAACCGATCAAATTTGCCAGCGTCGGCGAGAAGCTCGATGCGCTGGAGCCATTTCATCCTGACAGGATGGCTTCGCGAATTCTGGGAATGGGGGATATCGTCACGCTCGTCGAGAGAGCCCAGGAACAGTTTGACCGCGAGAAGACCGAGAAGCTGGAGGAGCGTTTAAGAAAGGGTGAATTCACTTTTGAAGATTTCTTGGGGCAGCTCAAGCAAGTGAGAAAAATGGGTTCCTTGCCCCAACTCCTTGAGATGATCCCCGGTGCAAATCGTTTGCCGCATGCTGGTGAGGTAGATGAACGTGAACTGGGAAAAATCGAAGCGATCATCAATTCGATGACGAGGGAAGAACGGCGGAAACCCCACCTCATCAACGGCAGCCGTCGCCGCAGAATTGCCGCAGGCAGTGGAACGTCGGTGCAGGATGTAAATCGCCTCTTGAAGCAGTTCACCGAGATGCAAAAGATCATGAAACAATTCACAAAAAGAAAATTCGGCCGCAGGTTGGATTCGTTGAAGGTCCCCGCAGGCTTTCGCTGATCACATCTTAAGGTCGAGAAGACAAGGAGGAAAAAGCATTTGGCAGTGCATCTAAGACTCCGAAGAATTGGAAGGAAGAAAGTCCCGATCTACAAATTGGTTGCGGCTGATTCACGCTCGCCACGGGACGGTCGGTTCATTGAGGCATTAGGGGTATATAAACCTCTTCTTGATCCGCTGGAATTTGATGTGAATGAAGAGCGTCTGTATTACTGGCTGAGGAAAGGCGCGCAACCGTCGGACACGGTAAGAACCCTTCTGAGTCGCAAAGGAATCTGGCTGAAATGGACACTGATGAAGAAGGGGGCTGATGAAGCCGCCATTGCTGCCGAATTCATGAAGTGGCAGTCACAGCAGGAAGAGAAGCATCGGCGCGAAGCCGAGCGAAAAGCACGCCGGGCAGCATTGAAGCGCAGGGCGAAGAAAGAAGAACCCGTAGGGGCCGACGCGGCCCCGAAAGGGCCTGAAGAGAAAATCGAGGAGATAGCCCAGCCAAAAGAGTAAGCTCGGAGGTCCGTTCTTTAGAAGCTTTGCTGGAATCAGTCCCGTAGAAGAAGCCCGCACCATCGGTGCGGTACCACCTGGCCAGGCCGTTCTCGGACTGGCGATTTGCTGACGCGAAGTGCCCCTTTGGCGAAGCCACCACTTTGTGGCGGGAAAGGAGGTTCCAGGCATGAGGGAATTTATTGAGTTCATCGCGAAGCATTTAGTGGATCATCCAGATGCAGTACAGATAGATCAGGTGGAACAGGACAGTAGGATCATCTTGAAACTAAAAGTCGGCGAGAAAGAGGTCGGGAAGGTGATCGGACGCAAAGGGAGAACTGCACGCGCCCTTCGTACGCTCTTGAATGCTGTAGCGGCAAAAGAGGGGAAGCAGGCGATTCTCGAAATCGTGGGTTAGGAATCGGGAAAAAGGAGTCTGTCCCAAATTGTTTCTGCTGGAGCCTCGAGCTCAAGAGTGAGAGTCCGTAAAAGAGAGGAAATTCACGGGAGTCATGATTGCAGCGGTCGGGTTGCAGAAAAACTTCATGCATCCGGCACCCCCGATGGACGTAAGGGGTGCAATTTCATTCTTCCGACGATTCTCCAGTATCGCAAGGCACTCGTTGGCCCTGCCAAGTTTCCCAAGCTTTTCAATTTTCACGGCAGTT
Source organism: Ignavibacteriales bacterium (assembly GCA_037446075.1). Classification (GTDB taxonomy): domain Bacteria; phylum Bacteroidota; class Ignavibacteria; order UBA10030; family JAHEZR01; genus JBBIJH01. The sequence goes on along the minus strand of JBBIJH010000006.1, from coordinate 16,671 downwards.
TATCACCCTCACAAGAGATGTAAAGAGAAGTATTTCATTTTCCAGCAACGGCGATGTCTGAGTTTTATGTCGTTGGAAAGATTGTCAGAAGCAGTGGGCTAAAAGGCGCTTTGGTTGTAGTTCCCATGACGGATGATCCCCGCCGATTTCGCTTGCTTAGAAAAGTGTGGATTGAAAAGGGGAAATCTGAATATCAGCCATTGGGCCTCCGGAACGTGAGCATCGAGCCTCGAGCTGTCAGAATCGAAGTTGAAGGGATTGAGAACCGACAGGCGTCAAGTACACTTGCTGGAAAGCTGTTGTACGTTTCGAAGCAGGAATTGGTGCGCCGGAAGAAGGGCACTTACTTTACCCACGAGATCATTGGATCCGAGGTTTTCGACGAGCATGGGAACACGATTGGAACGGTGAAGGAAGTGTGGAAGTTGCCGGCGAACGATGTGTACTTGATTCAGAACGGAAAACGGGAATATCTAATTCCGGCAATTCGATCTATCCTCCGAAAAATCAATCCGGAGAAAAAAAGAATCGAGATCGAGACAATCGAGGGTCTCCTCGATTAGGGAATGGAAGCAATGAGAATCGATGTCATCTCAGCGGTGCCTGATATTCTTGAGAGTCCGCTGCGGGAAAGTATTCTGAAGCGCGCGCAAGAGAACGGTCTAGTTGAGATCCGCATCCACAATCTCCGAGCCTATGCGCACGACCGCCATCTCACCATCGACGACGTACCGTATGGGGGTGGACCCGGCATGATCCTGAAACCCGAGCCCATCTTCGAATGCATTGAGTCGTTGACGCAGGAGCGTTCGTATGATGAAATTATCTACCTGACTGCAGACGGCGAACGATTCGATCAGAAGATGGCAACGGAGCTTTCGATGTGCAAGAATTTGATTCTACTCTGCGGTCATTACAAGGGAATCGATGAGCGCGTCCGCGAGGCACTGATTACACGAGAGATCTCCATCGGGGATTACGTCCTGACTGGCGGCGAGCTTCCTGCCCTCGTCCTTGTCGATGCTGTGGTCCGTCTCATTCCCGGCGTACTTCATGATGGAGAATCCGCGCTGACAGATTCCTTCCAGGATCACTTGCTCGATGCCCCCTGGTACACAAGACCGGCTGAGTATCGAGGGATGAAGGTACCTGAAGTCCTGTTATCGGGAAATCATGCCGAAATTGAAAGATGGCGGGAAGAGAAGCGATTGGAAAGAACGCGCAGCAGGAGGAAGGATCTATTGCAGTAGGATTCGCTTATGAATTGAAAAAAGGAGCCAATCATGGATCTCTTAAAACTTGTTGAAGCCTCTCAAATGAAAACGAACATCCCCAACTTCAGACCGGGCGATACCGTCAACGTTCACGTCTGGGTCATCGAAGGGGATAAGGAACGGGTTCAGCAGTTCCAGGGCGTCGTCATCAGCCGCCGAGGGAGTGGTCTCGGAGAAACGTTCACTGTCCGCAAGGTCTCCGACGGTGTCGGAGTGGAGAGGATCTTTCCACTTCACTCACCTCGGATCAAAAAGATTGAGTTGGTGAAAGAAGGACGGGTACGCAGAGCGAAGCTTTACTACCTCCGCCGACTTGCGGCGAAGCAGATTCGACAAAAGACGAGCGCGTGAGCGGACGGACGTAATCGGGAGAGAGACCTCATGGGAACTCGGTACGGCGCTCCCCCTTTCCCGTACACAAAGCCATTAACGTACGGGCTCCAACACCGAACCCAGGGGGTTGATTTCATCCTCGATCTCTCCTCACAGAACGCACTGAACTTGAGATCGAAAAAGCTCGACGTGGCCCTCCTCTCCCCAATCGACTACGCACGATATTCCTCCGAATATCTGATTGTGCCGAACCTTTGCGCCAGTAGCGCAGTTGGCACGCGCACTATCCTCCTCCATTTTCGCAAGGGGCTCCGGCGAATCAAGACGATCGCCGTGGACATCGGTTTGACGTCGGAGCTGGTTCTTGCGAAGATCCTCCTGAAGGAGAAATACGACACGGATCCTCAATTCATCCCGATGGAGCCAGACGTGACAGCAATGCTTGCGAAAGCGGATGCAGCCCTCCTCGTTAATGGCTCTTCTGTTTTCCATCCGTTCGAGAACGAATGCTCGATTGATCTCGTGGATGAATGGAATGACCTGACGGACCTGCCGTATGTCCACGCTCTCTGGATAGGTCGGCATGATTCGCTCTCTCCAGCCGACCTCTACCTGCTGAACCAATCTTACGAGGAAGGCCTTGCGCATCTGGAAGAGATCGTCTTCGCCACTGCCGATGAGTACCATGCGACACCGGAAGACTGTGAGAGCTACTTCTCCTCCTTTGCGTTCAATCTTGATGAAGACCTAACCCACGCACTCTCTGAATTCTACCGGTACGCTTTCTACCATGGAATCCTCGGTGAGGTACCAGAAATCAAGTTCTTCCCCACCCCGGAGGGATCGAACATCTCGTTGAACTGAACCATCAGTCTCAACCTCACGCTTCCGTGTACGCTTTCGCAGTCTCACCTTTTAGAATCGACGGCCAAACCTTGCACTTCATCAAAATTCAGGTAAATTTGTAGCTAGCATTGGCTTCCCTTACTCCCCCACTCCAATCGGTCTTCAGGTGCTGAAGTCCCTCTACATCAAAAGCCACGCTCTCATCGACGAGATCTGGGTGGAGTTTGATCGCGGTTTAAACGCTCTCACTGGTGAGACGGGTGCCGGCAAATCCACCATCATCGAGGCCTTGAGCCTCATCCTCGGCGAACGTGCAAGCGCAGAAGTTGTTCGCAAAGGCTCCGAAAAGGCGGTGGTCGAGGGGGTCTTCGAGATTGGAGAGAATCATAAGATCCAGAAGATCTTGACAGAGAATCGAATCGATTCCTCGGATGAGTTGCTCTTGCGCCGAGAAGTTTCCGCCAAAGGCCAGAGTCGATGCTTCGTCAATGACACACCGACCACACTCGGAGTTCTCTCATCCATCGGCGATCTGCTGGTTGACCTCCACGGCCAACATCAACATCAATCCCTCCTAAGAGTGGAGACACACATTGATTTGCTTGATGAATTCGGAGATACAGCTCATCTTCTGAAAGAATTTCAGAAGTCGTACGGGCAGCTGAAAGAAACAATTGAGCAGCATTGGAGGATGGAACAGCGCGAGCATGAGTTGAAGGAGAAGCTGGAACTCTACGAGTTTCAAATCAAGGAGATCGATGCCGTCGGTCCACGTGCAGGAGAAGACGAGGAGCTGGAGCGGGAACTGAAGATCTTGGAGAATGCTGAGAAGCTCTATGCTTCCACAAGCCGGGTCTATGGGCTCCTCTACGACGATGAGCATTCTCTAAGCGATCGACTCGCCTCGCTTTCCAAAATCCTCCAGGGCCTCGCTTTGATCGATGGCGCTTTTGATGAGTCAGTCAAGGAAGCTGCTTCCGCTGAAGCGATTGTCAGCGAGTTGACAAGGACGATCAGCGCATATCGCTCGAAGATCGAATTTAATCCAGAAAAACTCGAACAAATACGAGAGAGACTGGGTCACATCTCTTTACTGAAAAAGAAATATGGGGGATCGCTCGACGCCGTCCTTCAGCACCGAGAGCGACTTGCGAGAGAAGTTTCTCTTGCGGAATCTTTTGATGAAACCCTGCAGCAACTTCGCCGTCAGATTGAAGAGCAACGAGCTATGTGCTCGCGGATCGCCCAAGAGCTTTCCGCGAGGCGAAGGGAGGCAGCGCGGAAGCTGAACAAGGAAATTGTCAAGGTTCTGGCTGATCTAGGCATTCCGAACGCTGTGTTTGACGCACGTGTTGAGAACAAGACTCTCGCGGCGGAGCAGGCTGTAAACAATGCCGGCTCCTTCCTCACAATTGACAACAGGCCCTTTGAAACAACCCAGAAAGGGATCGACTTTGTAGAGTTCCACATGTCGACAAACGTGGGGGAAGACGTAAAGCCCCTCGCTCGAGTTGCTTCGGGCGGAGAAATCTCCAGGATCATGCTCGCACTGAAATCGATCCTTGCAAAGGCAGACCGCCTTCCCTTGCTCATCTTCGACGAAATCGACATCGGGATCAGTGGGAGGATTGCTCAAGCTGTCGGTATGAGTTTGAAGAACCTCTCAAAGTACCATCAGATCATTGTGATTACGCACCTACCACAAATCGCCGGCGCTGCGGATCACCAGTACGTCGTGGAAAAATTAGAGGAGAAAGGGAGAGCCTTCATTCGCATTCGGAAACTCTCTCGCGATGAGCGCATCCGCGAAGTGGCGCGCCTGATGAGTGGCGCGAAGATTACCGAGAGTGGTCTTGAAGGAGCAAAGGAGTTGATGGGTTGGAAATAACTTTTTGACCAAGAGGGAAAGATGAGACGAACTCACTTCCGGACATTCCTTTCAGCCACGTTTCTGCTGGTTTTTGTTCTTCAGTTATCCGCCCAACAGCTGGGCATCAACCCGCCCATAGCTAAAATCGTTCCGAAAGCCGACACGCTGCATGGCGATATTCGAATCGACAATTACCACTGGTTGCGAGAGAAGTCAAACCCAGAGGTGATCAAATACCTAGAGGCGGAAAACGCCTACACCGAAGCGGTCATGAGCCCGACGCTGGCGCTTCAGGAGAGTCTCTACAACGAGATTGTCCGGCGCATCAAAGAAACAGACATGGACGTTCCCTTCAGGGACGGAAATTATTTCTATTACACGCGCACAGAGCAAGGAAAGCAGTATCCGAACTACTGTCGAAAGAAAGGCGCCCTCGAAGCGTCTGAGGAAATAATCCTTGATCAGAACGAGTTAGCAAAGGGATATAAATTTTTCACTCTCGGTGCATTTGCTGTGAATCCGGAAGAGAATCTCCTCGCTTACTCCATCGATACCACGGGGTCAGAAGAGTTCACTCTGCGCATCAAAGATTTGAAGACGGGGGCACTACTGAAGGATCAGATTCCGAATACAGTCTCTGTTGTTTGGGCAATGGATAACAAGACGTTCTTCTACACCACCCGTGACTATGCGAAGCGTCCGTACCGATTGTATCGACACATCCTCGGAACAGATCCGGCAACCGACGAGCTTGTGTACGAGGAAAAAGACGAATTATTCCGCCTCTTCGCCTCACGGTCCAAAAGTAGGGAGTATATCTTCGTGATCTCCCGTGCAAGTAACTCGGATGAAGTCCGGTACGTCTCAGCAAAGAATCCGACGGAACCTTTTAAGATCATTCTCCCTCGCGAAGTCGAGCACGAGTATTCTGTTGACCACCATGGGGACTACTTCTACATCCTGACGAACAAAGGTGCAAAAAATTTCAGGCTCGTCGCAGCTCCAGTTTCCGATGCGCACAAGAAAAACTGGAAGGAAATCCTCCCCCACCGGCCTGCAGTCACGCTAGAAGGGATGGAGTTCTTCAAGGATTACTACATCGTTTTCGAGCGTGAGAAGGGGCTGCAGAAAATGCGCGTAACGGATTTCCGGACGGGGACAACTCACTATATCGAGTTTCCTGAACCGGTTTACTCTGCCTTCGGCAGCGTCAACCGAGTGTTTGACACGAAGACCTTCCGTTTCACTTACCAATCGTTTATTACTCCGAGTTCCGTGTTTGATTACGACATGGACACGCGAGAGCGGAAGCTACTCAAGCAGTATGAGGTTCTGGGTGGGTATGATCCCACGCAATACGAGTCAGAGCGGATCTATGCGAAGGCCCCCGACGGGGTGGAGGTTCCGATCTCGCTGGTGTACAAGAAAGGCATCGAGAGAAATGGAAAATCGCCGTTGCACCTCACGGGGTACGGGTCCTATGGAGCCCCTTCCGCCGTGACCTTCAGCTCTCCGAGACTGAGCTTGTTGAACCGCGGTGTAACGTTTGCAATTGCCCACATCCGAGGCGGAGGAGATTTAGGGCGAGACTGGAAGGAGGATGGAAAGCTGCTGAGGAAAAAGAACACCTTCACCGATTTCATCGCTTGCGCAGAACATCTCGTGAAGGAAAAGTACACTTCACCAGATCAGCTAACGATCGAAGGAGGGAGTGCCGGAGGACTTCTTATGGGCGCAGTAACGACGATGCGACCCGATTTGTTCAAGGCGGTCATCGCGCGAGTCCCTTTCGTTGACGTTCTTAATACGATGCTTGACTCGACGATTCCGTTGACGATTCAAGAATATCTAGAATGGGGGAATCCGAATGAAAAGGAGTATTATTTCTATATCAAGTCTTATTGTCCTTACACGAACGTGAAACCAGCCGCTTACCCCAATCTTCTTGTGAGAGTGAGCTTCAATGATCCACGCGTCCCGTACTGGGAGGGGACGAAGTTTATCGCCAAGCTCCGAGCGATGAAGACGGACAACAACATTCAACTCTTGAAAGCGAACTTGGCTGCGGGGCACGGTGGCGCTTCGGGTCGGTACGAGCGCTGGCGAGACCTTGCTTTCGATTATGCGTTTCTCCTCACACAAGTGGGAATCAATCAATAAAGCTTCAAAGTGATCTGACGGAACTGCGATGGAATTCCGGAGTGCTCAATGCGGAGTTCACCCTTAACCCTCTCCTAGGAGGAAAGGGACTGCTCTCCGAGACTCGTGGCAGAAAATAGGGGAAACACCGGAGGGGAACATGTGAAAAAGAGTCCGAGGAATGACATCATATAAAGAAGAAAGAAGCCACCAATGAGAGAGAGAAATCCTTGTAAGATTCTCATCGGCATAGCTCTGCTGGTTGCAGTACTCTCGCTTCTGGCGACGGCCCAGCAGAAGCTTATTACGCCAGAACTCATCGTCAACATCAGGAACATTACTGATGTCCAGATTTCTCCGGATGGGAAAAACGTCGTGTTCCAGTGTACACGGCAGCGACGAGACGATGAGCGCCCCGGCCCAGCTTGGACGGAACTATGGATGATCTCCGCTGGTGGGGGTCAGCCGTATCGCTTCACGTACAACGACAAGAGTGATCGGATGCCACGATGGTCACCCGAGGGCACGACGATCGCTTTTATCTCAACCCGCGGCGAATCCGACGTAGCCCAACTATACCTAATCCCTGCGGATGGCGGAGAGGCACGACAGCTGACGAAGGCAGAGAACAGCGTCTTGGCCTTTTCCTGGTCGCCCGACGGGAAGATGATTGCTTACACCATGCGCGACCCGAAGACGAAGGAAGAGCAGAACGCGGAGAGAGCTGGGAAGGACTGGACAGTCGTTGACGCCAGCTATAAACACGTTCGCCTGTATGCTATCAATGTCGCTACAAAAGAAAGCTGGGCTGTGACAAGAGCGGATGTGAGTGTTTGGGCCTTCGATTGGTCGCCTGACGGCGAGAAGCTTGTTATCCAAGCAAGTGAGAAGCCAGATGTGGATTATCAGTACATGTTCAGCAAACTAATGACTGTGCCCGCACAGGGAGGACCACCTATAGACTTAGCAAAGACGGAAGGCAAGCTAGAGACTCCGGTCTGGTCACCGGATGGGAAAACGATCGCTTTTAGAGGGGCAACTTCGTTGAATGATCCTGAAGCCGGAAGCCTGTTTGTTGTCCCGGCTAGCGGGGGAACCGCTGAGAATCTCACGAGCGAGTATCACGGGACGGTGAGCTGGCTTTCGTGGCTACCGAAATCAAACACGATCGTCTTCGTCGGGACAGAACACCAGAGCACAGCCCTTCGCTCCATCTCGTTGAAGGACAGGAAAATCTCTCCCTTGCTCACACAAACCATTATCTTCAGTAGCGTCAGCTTTAGCGCAGACGGCTCGAGAATGGCACTCGCCGCCAACACGCCGAGTTATCCAAATGAGGTCTGGGTGGGTGAGACTATGCAAGGCCAAGCGAAACGCATCACGAAGTTTAACCCTGAGCTTGAAGGCCTGAGCCTTGGTTCACAAGAAGTTGTGAAATGGAAGAGCAAGGACGGCTGGGAAATTGAAGGAGTCCTCGTAAAGCCCGTGGGCTACGAACTCGGGCGAAAGTATCCGACAGTTCTCCAAGCTCACGGCGGACCGGAAGCCGCCGACCTCAACGGATGGCTTGGAACGTATTCTCGCTGGGCGCAACTTCTTGCAGCCAACGGCTTTGCTGTCTTGATGCCTAACTATCGCGGTAGCATCGGGCGCGGACCGGCGTTCGCAAAGGCGGATCATCAAGACATGATGGGGAAAGAATTTGATGATATGGTTGCGGGGATTGATTATCTTATTGAACTAGGAGTCGCAGATCCAGAGCGCATAGGCATTGGCGGCGGCAGTTACGGCGGCTACACCGCCGCGTGGGCGGCGACGGCTGGAAGCAAGCGGTTCAAAGCATCGGTGATGTTCATGGGCATCGCGGACCAGATCAGCAAAGTTGGAACGACGGACATTTTCTGGGAAGGCCAGCTCGTCCACTGGGACATGATCCTGTACGACAACTTCGATTTCTTCTGGTCCCGTTCACCGCTCAAGTATATCCACAACGCGAATACCCCGACCCTGATCTTGCACGGAGAGAGGGATGCCCGCGTCCCGATAGGCCAGGCCCATGAGATGTACAATGCCTTGAAGTGGAAAGCAGTGCCGACGGAGCTCGTGATGTACCCACGCGCGGGACACGGGTTGACGGAGAAGGCACATCAACTAGATTTGATGAACAGGGTGCTGCATTGGTACAAGAAGTACCTGGGAGATGGTGTAACGAAGAAATGAGATTTCTGAGAAACTTGGTCTTCCTTGCCACTGCTAATGGTCATCGCTAAGTAGCCGGTGCGACTAGAGACCTTGCTCCAGCTATGATGGGGATTACTGTAACCGTGTGTCCTATTCACCGAGCCGCGCGCCGTCGTGCTCGCGTTGTTGAAGACCAATCAGGACGTTGCCTCTCCACGAATTTTTCTGTTTATTGCTATCCGATACAACGAAAACCTGAGAAAAAATGATTGAAGTCAGCAACCTCACCAAGACCTTCAAGCTCAACCGCCAGCAGAAGCGCGAGATGGGGCCTACCTTCACTGATTCGACCATCGACGCAGTGAAGGAAGTGAGTTTCACCTGTCAGCCGGGCAGAATCTTCACACTTCTCGGTCCCAACGGCGCCGGAAAAACAACGGCCTTGCGCATGATCGCCACGCTGCTCAAACCCACCGCGGGCACAATCAAGGTGTGCGGCTACGATGTTGTAAAGGAACCGCAAGCGGTCCGCCGCCGTTTAGGGTTCCTAACGGGGACCACAGGTTTGTACGATCGACTCACTCCGCTTGAAGTCGTGAAGTACTATGCCGACCTTCACGGGATGGAGGAAAGCACGTTCTTGCGTCGCCGAGAAGAGCTGTTTTCTCTCCTGGACATCCATGAATTTGCAAAGCGGCGAATTGGAAAACTCTCTAGTGGAATGAAGCAGAAGGTCTCCATCGTCCGCACACTCATTCATGACCCCGAGGTGATCGTCTTTGATGAGCCGACTGCTGGACTTGACGTGATCGCATCGCGCCATATCATGGACCTCATCCGCGATTGCAGAAGAGCTGGAAAAACGGTCATTTTCTCCACTCACCGAATGGGTGAAGTGAGTCTACTGAGCGATGACCTCGCGATTATCCACAAAGGAAAATTGATCTACAACGGAGCGTACAAGGACTTCTTGAATCAGATGAGAACCGAATCGGTCGAGGATGAATTCATTCGACTGGTGGAAGCTGCGTAGATGAGAACATTCAGAACCATTTTCAAGAAGGAACTGATCGATAGCCTGCGGGATCGTCGTACCCTGATCATGATGGTGATTATCCCGTTGCTGCTGTTCCCTCTTCTCATGACGATCAGCACGAAAATTCAAGTCCGTCAGATGAGGAGAGCACAGGAGAAAATCTTGAAGATCGGCCTCGTCACCAATGGCAATGCAGAAGCGTTTCGTCAAACCCTTTTCGCCCGCACGGACGTGCAAATTGTAGAGAACCTCCACGTCGATAGCGCCGAAGCGCTGATCCTGAGTGATAGTCTAGACGCTGTGATGGTATTTGCTGAGGACTTTGATCAGGAGGTGGGTGCACTTCGAGCCGGGAAGGTGAGATTGTATTTTCGTTCCGCTGAAGACCGGGATATTGGAAAGAGAAGGCTCCTCGATTTGATCTCAGATTTTGAGAAGTCGGTGGTGTCAAGAAGATTTAAGAAGCTGAACCTCGATGAGACGATTTTGAAAGCAGTTCGTGTGCAGGAGAAGGATGTCGCCACTCAGAAGGAGAAGATTGGGAAAGCAATCGGGGGATTCCTACCCTACATTTTCGTTCTCTTCTGCTATCTCGGGGCTCTCTATCCCGCCATCGACCTCGGTGCGGGAGAAAAGGAGCGTGGGACTCTGGAAACCCTTTTGACTTCTCCAGCGACTCGCTTTCAAATCCTCCTTGGGAAATTTGGTGTCGTCGTTCTCACCGGTGTAATGTCCGCAGTTGTCTCGATCGTGGGCTTATTTCTGGCTGTTCGGCAAGCGACGGAAATCCCGCCTGAGCTGTTGAGCGCGATCCTTGGCATCCTCGAGGTGAAGTCCATTCTCCTCGTACTCACTCTCCTTGTTCCTCTAACGATCTTCCTAGCTGCAGTCCTTCTCTCGATTTCCATTTACGCGAAATCGTTCAAAGAGGCACAAAGCTTGATTAGTCCACTGATGATTGTCGTGATCGTCCCGGTTTTCATCGGTTTGATGCCGGGAATCACGCTGGACACCACTACCGCTCTCATCCCGATCTTAAATGTGTCGCTGGCAACAAAGGCGATCCTCTCAGGGACAATGACAGCAGGACTTTTGTCGGAGGTGTACGTCTCATTAATCCTCTTCGCTGCAGCGAGTCTCTACGGCTGCGCTAAGTGGTTTGAGAGGGAGGAGACGATATTCAGAGGCTCGTAATCAAGATTGAAATGGAATAAATGCCTCGGGAGAAGATGGGCCTAAGAATCTACAACACCCTGACTCGGAGAAAGGAAGAATTCACTCCGCTAGAACCGGGGAAGGTGGGCATCTACGTCTGCGGTCCCACGGTCTACAGCCACTCCCACATCGGCCACGCGAAGAGCTACGTTTCCTTCGATGTCATCGTACGCTACCTGCGCTACCTTGGCTACAAGGTCACGTACGTGCAGAATATCACCGATGTCGGTCACTTGCTTGGAGAGACAGACGAAGGTGAGGACCGTGTGATCAAGCAAAGCAAGCTTGAGCAAAAACATCCGATGCAGATCGCTGAAGAGTACTCTCGAAGCTACTTTGAGGACATGGATGCACTCGGGGTTCTCCGGCCTGATATCTCGCCGCGAGCCACAGGTCACGTCATCGAGCAAATTGAAATCGTGAAGCGCTTGTTAGAGAAAGGATTTGCGTACGAAGTCAACGGTTCCGTGTATTTCGACGTGCGGAAGTTTGAGGCGTATGGGAAACTCTCGAGACGAAAGCCGGAGGAGATGATCGAAGGAACAAGGGTCGAAGTACGAAGCGAGAAACGATACCCAGCGGACTTTGCTCTCTGGAAGAAGGCAGAAAAGGGCCACATCATGAATTGGCCGAGTCCGTGGGGAGAAGGCTATCCGGGCTGGCATATCGAATGTTCAGCGATGTCCATGAAGTATCTTGGCGAGACCTTTGACATTCACGGTGGTGGGATGGATAACCAATTCCCGCACCACGAATGTGAAATTGCCCAGAGCGAGTGTGCAACGGGCAAGACATTTGTTCGTTATTGGCTGCATAACAACCTTGTAACGGTCGACGGCCAAAAGATGTCGAAGTCCCTCGGGAATGTCATCAACCTGAAGGATGTGTTCAAAAAGTACGATCCTCTCGTCGTGCGTTTTTTTATTTTGCAGAGTCACTACCGAAGCACACTCGACTTCAGTGAAGAGGCACTTCGAGCTGCTGACGAGGGGCTAGAGAAACTGCACAACACTGTGCGGAACCTCCGTGAACGGATCAACGCCAGCTCAGAAGGAACCGAAGCCACCCTTTCTCTCGACCTCTACAAAGCTCGATTCTTGGAAGCGATGGATGATGACTTCAATACACCTCAAGCAATCGCTATGCTGTTTGAGTACACAAAAGAAGTGAACACACTGCTGAATTCTGGCGAGAGATTCTCAAGAAGCTCCCTTCGAAGATTGAATGACCTGTATTCTGAACTCGGGGGGGATTCAATTCTGGGTGTCATACCAAAGCAGAAGGAAAGACTTCTCCTACCCAGGAGGAAATTGCCCGTCACTGTATCAGAAGAGATCGAAGTTAGTGGAAGCGTGGGAATGTCCCTTACCCCAAGTGATTACGAGCGCCAGTTAATTGAGCTTCTGATTACTCTACGCACCGAAGCTCGAACCAAGAAGCTCTGGGAATTCTCCGACAGAATCCGAGAAGAGCTGAGCAAACTCGGCGTGATTCTCGAAGACAGGAAAAACGGGACGGTGTGGAGAAAAACTCGGTGAGCTCCCCGGTTAAAAAGGCCATCCTCTTTCGCATCACCATCTTTTTCCTTTCTTTCTACAATCAAATTGGCCTGATGGCTCAATCCTCAGCCCCCGTTCGAATCGTCGGCAAAGCAGCTACAATTGAGCCAAGAGATCTCGTAGATTTCCCTACGGCAGGAGTCTTACCAAGAGGCAGCTTCGCCGCGAGCGTCGACTTCTTTCAAGAGGGCGGACTTCTCACTTCCTTTACTCTTGGGGTCCTGAAAAGAGTGGAATTTGGGCTTTCCTACGGTGCCAGCAACATCCTTGGATCGAAGGAAGCCGCATTCAACACGGCCCCTGGCGTTCACCTGAAGTGGAGACTCATCGACGAAACCACCGGCTTTCCTGCCATTGCCATCGGGTTTGAATCTCAAGGAAGGGAGTCCTATATTGATAGCACAAAAAGGTACACGATCAAGTCGCCTGGATTTTATGTTGCTGTCAGTAGGAACTACTCCTTCCTCGGCTACTTGAGTCTGCACGGTGGGTTGAACTACAGCCTCGAGCGAGACGACTCCGACAAAGATCCAAACGGGTTCCTTGGCCTCGAAAAGACGATCGGTCCTGCGATGTCACTCACTGTAGAATACAACCTTGGCATAAACGACGACAGCGATAAAGCAGTAGGACGAGGACGCGGCTACTTAAACGTTGGCTGGCGTTGGTCCATCGCAGAGGGTTTTGCCGTTGGCTTCCACTTGAAGGATCTTGTGAAGAACCAGCCCAAGCAGAGCTTTGCAAATCGGATCCTAAGGTTGGAGTATATCCGATTTTTCTAACTAGGGATGCTCCCAAAAATGCACGATTGAGGGCCGTATGTATACTATAGTGAACAAGCCGCTCTCGATTGTTGGAACAGGGAACAAGGCGAACTTTAAAGGTGTCAAATTTGATGGGCGAAAGTGAAAGTCAGCTTGGCCCAGAATAAGCCTTTTTGGCACCAATGTTGTCTATAAGATGGGTAGGATTGTGATCAGGGTTGTTCCATTTAGCCGAGAACAGGAGAATTCGAAAATGAAAAATGATACACGGACGAACTTCTTGCCGATGCTGGCCGTCATGATGGCGCTTGCAGTCGCGGGGTGCTACACGCAGGTCGGATCTCTTCGTGAGGAGGAGGAAGATTCAGATACCTATCGCGCCGATCAGGAAGAGTACAACGCCATAGAGATGGACTCAACGGCCAGAGTAATCAACAATTACTATTTTGGCGCGTCGTACGGTGGGTTGTATCCTTCATGGCGCTATCGTTTCGGCTTTAGCTATTACTATCCCAGCTACTATTGGAACTGGTCCGATCCGTTCTGCTACGACGCTTTCTATTGGGGTCCCTACTACCCATACTATTATGATCCGTGGATTTGTGGGACTCCCTTCATCGTTTACGGCTATCCCTGGTACTATCGATACTATGGATTCGGATACCCGACCTACGGATGGGGTTATTACTATCCGCGAGTTTACGTGTCCTCCGGCGATGTATTCCGCGGATCACGAAATTTCGGCAGCACCAGAGGGCCGTACAGCGGATCGCGAGGGACTGGTAGTACACGCGGTACCGCGCAGACTCCACCCGCGTCAACCCCAAGCAGTGGTGGGACACAAGCTGTTCCCGCGACGACGACCAATGGCAGAGACCGCTCAAGCCTGAATACAAACGCGGGCCGTGGGCGTGGTGAGGGTAAGAGGGGAACAGAAACTGTTCGTGACCGAGGTTCAGAACGAACCCCCAGCGGCGGAGGGAGCCGAAGCGGTGGTCGAGAGAGTGGTTCTCGTCGCGGAGACAGTGGGAAAACCAAACGATACTATATTCTTCCCCCACGCTTTCTCCAGCCTCTGGATGCACCTCGACAAGGTGGCCCTGTGAACCAAGGATCAAATATCGGGGATGCAGACCGAGGAGGTCGGGGCAGAGGAAGAGAATCCTATACCCCACCTACAATCCACTCGACTCCCAGCTACAGTCCGGCTCCAAGTCTAAGATCGTCTGGAGGTGGCGATCGTGGAGCCTCGAGCAGTGGATCAAGCGGCGGTCATGGCGGTGGGAACGGTGGCAGTGGGCGAAGTGGTGGCAGCACACGTGGTGGCCGATAACAACAGGAAAAGAATTTGAGACGGGGAAAAGTATGAGTGCAACAAGGATAACGGCGTTGCTCGGATCATTCTTACTCATCACTACGGCCGCTAAAGGTCAATTTCCTGAGGATGCCCTTCGACTTTCCCAGGCGAGCCTCAGTGTCGGTGCGAGGGCTGCAGGGATGGGAAGCGCGTTCACCGGAGTGGCAAACGACTTCAGTGCGCTCTATTGGAATCCCGCAGGCCTAGGACAGATCAGACAATACGAAGTATCTGTGGGAATGGATCACCTCCGGTTCAGCAACGACAGTAGGTTTTTTGGACAGTCAACCAGTTTCTCGAATAGTGCAACGAGTATCAACAATGCTGGCCTCGTCTATCCCGTCCCGACGCGGCGAGGAAGTTTGACGCTGGCATTTGGCTATAACCGATCCGCGAACTTCACAACGGCGCTTTCTTTTAATGGTTTCAATCCCGTGAGCTCTATCATTCCCACCCTTTATGATCAAGACGAGAATCAGGACCTGGCCTGGAAACTCTTTCTCGAGGATACAACGGGTTATTCGCCGATCCAGAAGAATGTAAACCAGCAGGGGGAAGTTCTTGAAAACGACGGAGTGAACAGCTGGTCGATCGCTGGAGCTTTGGAGATTGCGCCGAAGTTCTATGTCGGTGCAACTGCTACCCTGGTGTCTGGTTCCTACACATACCATCGAAAGTTTATTGAGGAGGATACAAGAGGCATCTATACGACTCCCCCGTTTGATTTCCAGCAGTTAATTCTCGACAATACAATCGAGTGGGACCTTTCCGGATACGGATTGAAGTTGGGGATGCTGTACAACGTTGCGGATCACGCACGCTTAGGCTTCACGATAAAGATACCGAGCCACTTTGATGTGAGAGAGAGATTCCGGAGCGATGGCACGAGCGTTTTCAAAACTCCTGACAAGAATGGTCAGTCTGAGTATTCAGCAAGTGTCGACGGAAGGTCTGAGTACGACGTCGTGACGCCGTTTGTCTTTGGCGGAGGAGCGTCGATCAAAGTTGGGGATCTCTTGCTTTCGGGTGAGGCAGAGTACGCCGACTGGACTCAGATGGAATTCAAGAATCCAACCCCCAATATCGCCGGGCTTACGAGACTGAATTCGGACATCAAACGCCTGTTCCGGTCTACTGTGAATCTGCGTGGGGGCGCGGAATATATTCTTCCAGGTTCCGACCTCCGCCTGCGGGGAGGATTTGCGTACAATCCATCACCCTATGATGGTGATCCTTCCTCATTCGCTCAGAAGTATATCACTGGCGGCGTAGGATTTGCCGTCCAGAGTTCGATCTACATCGACATCGCGTATGTATATGGCTACTGGGATACATTCCATGTGAATTATAACAGCACCTCGCGAACGGATGAGAGCGTCAGGACGAGCAATCTCCTCTTCACTGTTTCCTATCGCTTTTAGTCCCAAGGTCTCACGATGATATCAAAAATGGCTATCAATGCGGTCTGCTCCATTCTTATGATTTCATCTCTCTTCGGCCAAGGCTTTTCGAGAGAGAAGATAGAGAGTCTCTCCAAGAAAAGTACACGATACTTGATCGGCGGAGCTGAGTATGGCGCTGGTGGACTCGCTGTCCACAGATTTGGAAGGCCCGCACAGGCAAATTTCGTGTTGGGCTTAGGATTGTTCTCTGCATCCGACTTCCGTGATCAAACGATCAACGGAGCAGTCTACGCTCAAAGGGGAATACTCCTACCTGTTCGGCTCGGGATTCGGAATGAACTTCTTCGAGAAGAACTTCCAGCCCTCGATTGGGCTGTCTATTGGGTAAGTACTGCTGGCCCTGTGCTCGCTTTCGGATTTCCCTACGGTGCTGATTTTCAGACGGTGGTCTCAAACACGACCTTTGGACTCGGCGGAGAAGTTTATACAGCACTCGGACTGGAGGCAATTTTCGGCGTCGGGTTGGCGCTCTATCTGGAAGGAGGAGCGTATGCAATGAACGCCTTTGCGAGTCGCTCTCTCCTCCGTCAAGCCAACTACTTCGGCCCCTCACTCGCCTTCGGCATACGGACAGCATTCTGACCCTGCGGCTTCTTGCAAGACAAGATTTTCTTCCTTAGATTGACACCCCGTT
>JBBIJH010000005.1:0-45063 GCA_037446075.1 Ignavibacteriales bacterium | reverse complement strand
GATCGCCGGCGATCCCAACCATGACGGTCCGGATTTTCACACCCGACTGTGATTCAGCCTCTTCAATTGCGCTCTGGATCGAGCGAACCGTTTTGTCGATGTTCGTGACCACCCCCCTTGTCAAGCCGTCGGACGGACTGTGGCCGATGCCGAGGATGTTGGTCCTCCCACTGTTGTCTGCCGACGCGACAATAGCTCATACTTTTGTGGTCCCGATTTCAAGTCCAACAATGATGCGATCGTTCATGTTCTTGCCCTGTGAAAAAATCCAGCTATCTCCATTACGAGGATTTCCCCGATGAATCCGCCTTCGCCCATCGTACAATCACATGCCCATCGAAGCGCAGATCGATGGAGACGAGCTGCTCTGGCCCTTGCTGACGGACGTACTGACGCCAGAAACTCTGTAGGCAAAGCAACTGGCGCTCAATCTCGCACTTTGAAAAGAGAATTGGAATTCCTTGCTCTGAAGTATAGACCGTTAGATTGGCTCCAGCGAGATGGATTTCCGAGATCAGATGATAAATTTCACTCTCCGATCCCTCTTCAGAATCAAGGCTGGCAGCCACCCTCAGGATTTCTATCGCCGTACGAAGATCCTCCGAGTCGATTCTGATTCCGGGCTTCACACCCCCGGGGAAGGACAGGCCTGTAATCACGGGCAGGTCGAAAATCTCCCGGGAACTCACCGCTGGCAGAACAACGCCCTCCTGGTCAACGTAGAAAAGCTCTGGCCCTCCCAGCACCGCAACGGGCCTCCGTTCCTCAATGCTGATCTTGATTGTTGATGGCAAATCGTATTTCACAACGGCTCTTTGGATAAACGGATTCGCATACAAAGCTTTCTGCACTTTGAGCAAGTCAACGTTCGACAACGAGACCCCTAACGGAACGGCGGCCAATGCCGTGACTTCCTTCTCTGACAGGACACGGCAGCCTCGAACGCTCAAGCGTTCAACCCGGAGCTCGCCCTTCCAGCCGTTTGCCACCGACGTGATTCCCACAATAAGTAGGGCCAGGAAAACGAGAACGACCATCGCTCGTCTTTGCGCCCGGGCCCGCTCTGGGCCTGGTCTGTTGTCTTCGGACTTCTCTCGCATTGTTCTTCTCCTATGCCACTGCTTTTAACACTTCTTCGCCAAAGCCAATTAGCTTCACTTCCAGCTCCAGTTTCACTTTGAACTTTTCATAGACCCTCTCTTGCGCTATTCGGATGAGGTCTAGAACGTCAGTCGCCTTTCCATTGCCAAGGTTAACAATGAAGTTCCCGTGTCGCTCCGAGATTTGCGCCCCCCCACGACGCAGACCTTTCAGACCAGCTTCTTCAATCAATTTTGCTGCGTAGGTGCCGCTTGGATTTTTGAAAACGCTCCCTGCATTTGGATAGTTCACCGGCTGGGCGAGATTGCGTCGGACAAGAAGCTCGCGCCGAACGCGCATCAGCTCGGCTCTGTCCTTCTTTGGGAGTTGGAAGCGCGCACTCAGGACGACGTCGCGGGCGAAACCTGAGCGTCGGTAGGAAAATCCACCCTCTTCTTTTTGGACCCAGACGACATTTCCTTCGCGCAAAACCTCCACATCCACCAAGTAGTCAGATATTTCCCCGCCGTATGCCCCCGCGTTCATAATCACCGCGCCCCCCATCGTCCCGGGTATCCCTGCAAGCATCTCTACCCCGCCCAATCCGCGCTGAACACAGAAATCCACAAACTTTGCTAGATGCACTCCTGCTTCGGCAATCACATACTCTCCTTCTCTCCGCACATCGCTAAGCGCCGCCTCAAGGTTGATCACCGCGCCACGGTAGCCGTCATCACTGATGAGGAGGTTGCTCGCGTTCCCGATGATCATGAAAGGAAATTCGTTTGCCTGAAAGTATTTAATGACGTTGATCACGTTTTCCTTGTCGAGCGGTTCGAGGTAGTAGTCTGCCGGGCCTCCGATGCGAAACGTTGTGAAGTTTGCAAGCGGCTGGCTGAGTCGGATCGTGCCTTTGAAAAAACTTTTCAGTTCTTCAAGCGAAACCATGGGATCAATGCACAATGCGAATGTCAAAATATAAATTGAAAAACTCCGTACAGAGAACTTTTTCCTTTTTGGTGCTCGATGACAAGCACTTCACAGAGTCTGGAGCTGAAGCTTCTTGAATTTTTCTCTGCGCTCCTCTGTGACTCTCCTGTCTCTCTCTATCATGTTCCTTAAGTGAGAACTTTCCGGTTTTTCATTGTCAATCGTTTCACAAACGCTTCTCCGTACTTCCATATATCTCCCGCTCCCATCGTGACGATGATGTCACCTTTCTTCTTGACCTTCATCAAGAAGTCCGGGACGTCTTCTTTGTCCTGAACATAATGGACTGTTTTGTGTCCAGACTCTCTTGCGGCATTTACGATCAGCTCGCCCGTGACTCCGGGAATTGGCTCCTCGCGAGCAGGATAAACATCGGTAACGACGAGAACATCGGCATCAAAAAAAGCTTTCCCGAACTCCTTATAAAAATCGCGTGTGCGAGAATAGAGATGAGGCTGGAACACGCACACAACCCGCCGATTCCATCCTGCCTTTGCTCCTTGGAGAGTCGCCCGGATCTCCGTCGGATGATGAGCGTAGTCATCAACCACCGTCACACCGTCCACCTCCCCTTTCAGCTCCCAGCGTCGGTATACGCCTGTGAATTTTTCAATTCCGGCCTTGATTTTCTCGAAGGAGACACCCAGCTCCAGCCCAACGGTAATCGCTGCGAGGGCGTTCTTGACGTTGTGAAGACCCGGGATCTGAAGCTGTATCTTCCCCAACTCCACGCCATGCCAAATGACGGTGAACACCGATAAGTTTTCACGGTGAGAAATGCCTCTGGCTTGCATGTCTGCCTGCGGGTTCAGTCCGTAGGTGAGAATTTTCTTCTTGCTGAGCTGCGGTGTGATGTCTTGAAGATTTGGCTCATCAAGACATAACACGATAAAGCCATAGAACGGGACTTTCGAGGCAAACTGGACAAAGGCGTTCTTGATTTCCTCTATGTCTTTGTAGCAATCGAGATGATCTGCATCCAGGGTGGTAAGGACGGCAATCGTCGGGGTAATCGACAAGAATGATCGATCGAACTCGTCCGCTTCAACAACGATGAATTCGCCGTGCCCGAGACGGGCGTTCGTCCCGCCAAGTCCCGTGAGTTTACCACCCACGATGACCGTTGGATCAAGGCCTCCTTCCATCAACACGAGGCTGATCATGGAGGTAACGGTCGTCTTCCCATGCGTCCCGGCAATACCGATGCCGTACTTCAGGCGCATAACCTCCGCCAGCATCTCCGCGCGGCGGATCACAGGGATCTTCCGACGCTGGGCCTCTTGAACTTCCGGATTATCGAGTGAAACAGCGGAGGAATAGACCAGCGCATCAACATCCCTTCCAACATGAGACGGCGCGTGCCCTTCGTAAATCATAGCCCCAAGTTTCTGCAGCCTGTCCGTGACCTCCGTCAGCTGCTTATCAGAGCCTGAGACCGCGAAGCCCTGGTCAAGGAGGATTTCCGCTATTCCGCTCATTCCTATTCCGCCAATGCCGACGAAATGGATTTTTTTGATCGAGCTAAACACGGCATTACGACGTCATCGTCTGTTTTTCCACCGACGTCCTCTCAGTCGACATCACGCTTCTTCTCCCGCGAATCGGAGGTCGGAGAGTTGCAATGCGATGCATTTCACTGACAAGCTCCTTCTCGTGATCGTACCGCCCGACCCGGATCCGAACCACTCGCAGGCGGCCTTTCAATTTCATGCGGATGACCTGAAAGCGACCGCTTGTCTGAACTCGTCTCTCGCGGCCGACTTGCACCCAGTCGATTTCCTCCAGTGGAATCACGCGCTCTTCAAATCGATTCTTGAAGATAATCTTGTCCCCTGTAATGATGAGCCTTCGATCTCGGATTCGATTCATGATCAGCGACACGAAGGCAGCAACGACAAATACAATAATAATATAGAGCATCGGATCACGGAAGACGAACGCAAACGTATTTTCCACAAAGTTTCCCCGGATTCCAACATAAGCAATGAGCACAAGAAGATAAATCAGTGCCTGCTGGTAGTAGAAATCGAGTTTATATCTGAAGACTTTCCTTTGCTCTTCCATTCCTCGCCTGTCGCCGCTCCGCCAGCCGTAGAATCGCCTCTGCGATATCCTGCGCTGCATTCGGCTTTCCCAAACGCTGCGAATTCCTTCCAATCTGCTTCCGTTGCTCGTCGTCTTGAAGAAGTTCGAACAACACGTCCCTGAGCCTCGACTGCAGTTCTCTGTCCAGAATCATCTTCGCCGCTCCCGCATTGACAAGTGCCTGTGCATTCTTTAGCTGATGGCCAGCCGCAGCATGGGGGAAAGGGACAAGGACCGCTGCTTTGCCGAGTCTGGTGATTTCTGCAATTGTAACCGCGCCTGCACGACAAACCACAAGGTCTGCCGCGGCATATGCATATTCCATCCGGTGGATAAATTTCTCCACTCGCACGCCTGAAAGTCCCCACGTCTTGTTTCGGGCTTTTTCATAATCTCCTTCGCCCGTTTGCCAGATGAGCTGAAAATTGGCAGCAACTATGTCGTCGACGAGGTCGAGGACGGCAGAGTTGATCGATCCTGCACCCAGACTACCGCCAAAAACCAGGACTGTCTTCTTCTGTGGGTTGAGTTGAAAAAACTTTGCTCCCGCTTCTTTCGAAACTGACACGAGCGTAGCGCGCGTCGGATTGCCGCTTAGCTTCACGACCGCCCTTGGACTTAAGAATTTTCTTGTTTCCTCAAAAGCCGTGTGCACTTCATTGACCCGTGCGGCGAGGATGCGTGTGGTAAACCCGGGATAGCTGTTCTGCTCCTGCAAAAGGGTCGGGAGGTGGAGAAGAGTTGCAGCATAAAGCACCGGACCGGTCACGAATCCCCCTGTGCCTACCACGACATCTGGACGAAAACGCCGGATATGACGAATCGATTGCATGATCGAAACCATGACCTTCAACGGAACAAGGAGATTAGCCGGCTTGAAGCTTCGAGCGAATCCGCTGATCCAAACTGCACGAAAGGGGAAATCCCGGGACGGTACAACTCGCTCTTCGATCTTCCCCTTTGCACCCAGAAAGAGGAACTCTGCCGAAGGCTCCAGCTTTCTAATCTCATCTGCAACCGCAATGGCGGGGAAAAGGTGTCCTCCGGTTCCCCCAGCTGCGAACAAGACTTTTGCATTCTTCTTTGGCACATTCTTTTCTTCCGACCAGAACGAAAATCCTTAGGAGTATACACGCCTCGCGACTTCCTCTTCCACAGCTACGCCATCGACTTCGACCGGCGTTCTTCGCGGATGAAGAATCGTTTGGGAGGATATGTTTAAGAGAACTCCAATAGCACATGCAGAGAACAACATCGCTGAACCTCCATAGCTCACAAACGGCATCGGCAAACCCGTGGTTGGAAGAAGTCCAAGAGTCACTGCAGCGTTCACGAGCGCGTAGAGCGTAATCGTTAAAGTGATGCCGAGAGCAAGGTACTTTCCCAAGTCATCTGTGGCCAGTCGAGCGATCTTAAGCCCGCGAAGAAAAAAAATTAAGAAGAGCAGCAGGAGGATTGTTGTTCCGACAAACCCATATTCTTCCCCCACGATGGAAAAGACGAAGTCCCCATAAGACTCGGGGAGAAAAAAATCCCGCTGCTTGCTCACACCCGGACCGACGCCAAAGAGTCCCCCATTTCCGAATCCAATGATCCCCTGAAGAAGCTGATAGTTTGAAGACGCGTGTTCAGCCGGGCCACCTAAGAAGGCCATGATCCGCTTCATCCGATACTCGGCACTTAACATGTAGATGAGAAGAACTGGAACCAGCGCCCCCAAGGAGAACGCAATATGCTTGATCTTGACGCCTCCAAGAAAGAGCAGCACCATGCTGAGCAAGAAGAGCATACTGCCGGTGCTGAAGTTCGGTTGAAGCAGAACTAATCCAGTGATGAGTCCGATCCAGATGAACAGAGGAAGAAACCCCGTCTTCCAATCCCGTACACGCTCTCCCTTTTCTGATATCAGAACACAGAGATGGAGAATAAGTGCAACCTTCGCAAACTCTGAAGGCTGAAAACCAAATCCCCCGACCCGGAGCCAGCGACTGGCGCCTTTGACCTCTCCGCCCAACACCAGCGTAATGGCGAGCAAAGCTACTGCAATGAGTAGAAGCCCTTTACTCGCCCTCCTGTAGGCATGATAGTCAATCCTCATGATGAAGAACATAGCGAAAACGCTGATGAACACTTTGAGAACGTGGCGCTGGAGGAATGCTTCACTCTTTCCGAATTTCTCCTGGGCAATGGTAGAGCTGGCGCTGTAGACCACTCCAATGCCAATGACCATCAAAGTAAGGATGACAACCAGCGTGACTACGTCAATATGATTTCCACGATGTTGAAGCATTTTTTCCTAGGATAAATTGCCAG
Source organism: Ignavibacteriales bacterium (assembly GCA_037446075.1). Lineage (GTDB taxonomy): Bacteria > Bacteroidota > Ignavibacteria > UBA10030 > JAHEZR01 > JBBIJH01. Next base: position 38,595 of record JBBIJH010000005.1, on the reverse strand, counting down.
CCTGTCCTCCGTCGACTCACAAACGACGGACAGTTTCCTTGAACACTCTCCCCCGGTGCTCAAAGTTGTCGAACCAGTCGAAGGAGGAACAGGCTGGCGATAGCAAAACGACATCCCCCCTGCTTGCAAGTTTGCTGGCTTTCTGGACTGCCTCTTCCATCGAGGCCGCTTTTTCGACTAAGGTGAGGTCCCGAAACGCCCGAACGACTTTCTCCGCTGATTCACCAATTGCAACCACAGCCTTGACATGTTTTCGCACCAGATCATAGAGGCGCGAGTAGTCGTTTCCTTTGTCCCTACCGCCCATCAGAACGATGATCGGCTCCTCGAAGCTCTCCAGTGCGTACCAGACAGAATCGACGTTTGTGGCTTTCGAGTCGTTTACATACTTGACTCCGTTTACCTCAGCAACAAATTCCAAGCGATGCTCGACACCTTGGAATGTTTTTAATGTGCCTTGCAAAGACTCCACAGGGATGTCCATGATCATAGCCGCCAATGATGCTGCCATCGAGTTGTAGAGATTGTGCATTCCCCTGATTGCAATCTCCTTCGTTCCCATGAGGTCGATGGTCTTCCCATGGAGCTTGATGATGACTCGTTCCTCCTCCACGCAAGCCCCGGAGTCGAGCCGTTTCTTCACACTGAAAGGGAGCACATCCACGCGCTGAGCCGCATGTTTTCGTACCTCAATACATGTCACAGGGTCGTCAAAGTTGTAGATGAGATAATCGCTCATTGTTTGATTCTCGAACACCCGCCGCTTCGAGGCAATGTAGCTCTCAAAAGATTTTCCATACCGGTCGAGGTGATCGGGGGTAATGTTGAGCATTACTGCTACCTTCGGGTGAAAAGATTCAATATAGTCTAACTGGAAGCTGCTGACCTCCAGGATCGCCACAGTCGTTTGATCCAACTCCAGAACGACATCCGAGAATGCCGTGCCAATGTTACCTGCAACAACAGATTTTTTCTTTGCATGCTCGAAAATCCTTCCGAGAAGCGTCGTTGTCGTTGTTTTCCCGTTCGACCCTGTCACTGCAAGTATTGGTCCTGGGCAGAACCAACTCGCCAACTCTAGTTCACTGACAACTTTGATCCCTCGTCTCTGCGCTTGAAGTACGACGGGAGCATCCGAAGGCACTCCCGGACTGATCACCATCAAAGAACAATCATAAATCCGTTCGCTGTGGCCCCCGCACTCGAAAGGAACTCCAACGGATGTGAGAGCTGAGACATGAGATTTGAGCTTGTCCGCTGGTTCCTTGTCACTGACAAAAACCTGCACACCTTGTGACTTGAGCAGCTTCGCAGCAGCGACTCCGCTTCGCGCCGCGCCGATAATGCTGATTTTGTTATGTCGTAGCTGCTCACGATTCATTCCGGCTCAGGTTCCCTTGAAGATTTCTCATCCCCTGCTTTTTGGAGCCATTCGCTCAAAACTTTATTATTCCTTTTTAATAAGACCCATCCCGTAAACTCATTCTCCACCTTTCCTTGGCACCCGCAGATGGATTAGTGTGCCTAGCGTACTTTGAACGTCGCAAGACTCAAGATCATGAACAAAATTGCTATGATGTAAAAGCGCGTCACAATCTTCGGCTCTGGCCACCCGAGCATTTCGAAGTGGTGATGAAGAGGCGCCATTTTGAAAATACGCCGACCTTCTCCGAACTTTTTCTTCGTGTACTTGAAATAGTACCTTTGAATGATGACGGAACCAGCCTCGAGCAGAAAAACTCCACCCAGTGTTGGAAGAAGCAATTCCTTTTTGATCAAGACGCACAGCACCCCAAGGGCCCCACCCAGCGCAAGCGAACCCGTATCCCCCATGAAAACTTGCGCTGGGTAGGCGTTGTACCACAGGAAACCGAGCGACGCTCCCACCAACGCCGCACAGTAGATCGTGAGTTCGCCGCTCCCCCGTAGAAATGGAATGGTGAGATACCGGCTGAACTCGGCGTGTCCCGACACATAGCTGATCACCGCGAGAGTAAGCGCCACAATGCCCACCGTTCCAATGGCAAGGCCGTCCAGGCCATCCGTAAGGTTGACAGCATTTGACGTTGCGGTAATCACCAAGATAACCATCGGGATGTAAAAATATGAGAAATCGAGTTCGAGATTTTTGAAAAAAGGAACTGTTGTGGCTGACTTCAACCGCGCTAAGTCCGGATCAATCCATTGAGGAAAAAAAAAGATGCAGCCTCCTACAATAATCCCGATGCCGATTTGCCCTGCCAACTTGTATCGCGCAATCAGCCCCTGCGGTTTTCTTTTTACTACCTTCAAAAAGTCATCAAGGAACCCTACCGCGCCCATCCATATCGTGGCAAGCAGGATCAGAATCACATAGCCATTCTTCAAATCGCCCCAGAGAAGCAGCGGAACAACAACGGAACCAAGAACGATAATCCCACCCATCGTCGGAGTGCCCGCTTTTGCTAGGTGTGTTTTGGGGGCTTCCAGTTTTGCGGCTTCTCCAATCTGACGCGCTTTCAGTACACGGATTACCTTCGGGCCAACCCAGAAGCTGAAGATGAGTGCCGTAACGGCTGCCGCGGCTGAGCGAAAGGTGATGTACCTGAAAACACCGAAACCCGGAGGGCCATAGGCATGTTCAATCAGATCGAGTAGGTAATAGAGCATCCGGATTCAGAACTACAAGTCAAAGAGCAAAGGATTTTTGTAGAATCAACCATCCCCTCTCAAACGATCCGCTAGATAGGTTACGACCTCTTCCATCTTCATTGCACGCGATCCTTTTACAAAGACAACATCCCCCACTGCCACAAGCTCTGTCAGATAAGCCATGAGAGCCCGCTTTTCCTCATAGTGATGGGCACGGGTTGCACCGGAAGCTTTTGCTGTCGCACTTGACTTCGGGCCGTACGTCAGGACGTAGTGAATCCCCAAGCGTGCAATTTCTTCTCCGACTCTACGATGCTCGCGCTCGGAAGCTCCCCCAAGCTCGAGCATATCACCGAGAACCACGATCTTTTTGCCAGTACATTTCATCGCATCCAATGTGCGGAGCGCACTCAGGACTGAGTCGGGGTTGGCGTTGTATGTATCGTTGAGGATCGTCACACCTCGGACTTTCATCACTTCCATCCGTTGATGACGCGGCCGATAGTCTTCAAGAGCTGACCTGATTTCTTTTGGGCTCACTCCAAAGTATACACCCACTGCCGCAGCAGCAAGAGCGTTTTCGACTGTATGTTTCCCGGTCGTTTTCAACTGAACTTTGTACGACCTGGAAAGCGGGTGCCCCCCAAACGAGAATTTCGGCTGAGCCTCTTCATTCAGCCCGAGAAACCTCCCCGTGACGTTCACCCGCTTTCCTTGAAAGCCGTACGTAAACTTGTGCCGAAGCATCTTAGCCCTCTCCACGATGAGGCGGTCATCTGCGTTCACAAATCCGGTTCCTGCTGCTCCGAGCCACTCAAACAGTTTGGCTTTTTCTTTTGCAACACCCGTGAGATCGCCGAAAAACTCGAGATGGGCTTTGCCGATGTTTGTAATCATCCCGTGCGTTGGCTCCGCAACCGTACAAAGGTATTCAATCTCTCCAAAATGGTTTGTTGCCATCTCGACCACGGCTACCTCGTGTTTCCGCTCCAGACGGAATAATGTGTGTGGTACCCCAATCTGGTTGTTCAAGTTCCCTTCGGTCTTTAACACATTCAACTTCCGTCTCAGTACAGTTCCAACCATCTCTTTCGTTGTCGTTTTCCCGTTGCTCCCTGTGATCGCCAGTACGGGGATATTGAATTTTCTCCGATACCGCCGCGCGAACTGCCCAAGTGCATGAACCGAATTCTCCACATAAATCAATGGCAACTTTGACCACCCTTGTTCTCCTCCGCGAAAGCTCTCTTCCACCACAGCTGTCACACAGCCTCTGGAGAAAGCGTCGCGTACAAAATCGTGCCCGTCAAACCTCTCTCCTCGGATAGCGAAGAAAACGTCGCCGGGTTTGGTACTACGCGAATCCGTAGAGACTCCTTTGATCTTTTTCCCTTGCAGCGCATGAAGATTGGTTACTCTCCGAAGCTCAATTTGCAAAAGCTCACGAGCATCTAAGTCCATCATTGCTGGCCGAGGATTTCCCGTTCATTGCTTCTGCAATTCTCAGTCTACCGCGTTGAGCGAAGAAAGCTTTCCACTTCTTCACGATCGTCAAAATGAATTTTGCTCTCCCCAACGACCTGACACGTTTCGTGTCCTTTTCCCGCAAGTAGGACAACATCGCCTGGCCTTGCCATCTCCAGCCCGAGGCGGATGGCCTCCCTGCGATCTCTTACCTGCTCGACGGTCGCTCCGTGAGGGATTCCCTTCACAATGTCGCCAATGATCACATCGGGGTCCTCGCGACGAGGATTGTCGGAGGTCACTATCACAACGTCGCTTAAGTTGCTGGCAATCTTGCCCATCTTTGGCCGCTTGTCGGGATCGCGCTCTCCTCCACATCCGAAGATTGTGATGACTCTTCCACGATTCTCGTGGATCATCATGTCGTGAATCGCAAGGAGAGCCTTCTGGAGAGCATCCGGAGTGTGAGCATAATCAATGATGACGATCCATCCTCGCCCCGAATCGATTCGTTCAAATCTTCCGCGGACCGATTTTACTTTCCCAATCCCCGATTGGATCGTTTCATCCGGCAGCCCCATCGCGAGGGCACAGGCCGCCGCGCCTAAGACGTTGTAAACATTGAATCGCCCGATCAACGGTGAATTTAGAGCAATCGTCTCCCCCTGATACTGGACTGTAAAAGCAATCCCGTTCATTCCTGCCCGCAGGTCCTGAGCTTTTACATCCGCCTGATTCTCGACTCCATACGTAATGCACTTCGCTTTTGTGGAGGAGAGAATCGATAATCCTCGCTCGTCGTCCAGATTCGTGACCGCTATGGACGACTCACCCAATCCGTCGAACAGCGTTTTCTTCGCATGAAAGTACGCATCCATCGATCCGTGGAAATCGAGATGGTCCTGCGTCAGATTCGTGAAGAGCGCAAGTTGATACTCAAGGCCGTAGACACGGTCAAGCGCCAGGGCGTGAGAGGAAACCTCCATCACTGCCGACCGGCAACCTTTCGTGACCATCGAGTGGAGGAGTTCATTCAACTCCAAGGATTCCGGGGTTGTGTGGACGGCTGGAATCACTTCATCACCGATTTTATATTCAATCGTCCCAATCAGACCGACCTTCTCGCCATTCGCTTCGAGAATTGACTTCAACAGATGTGTTGCGGTTGTTTTTCCGTTTGTTCCTGTCACACCGATCAATTTGAGTTGTCGAGCTGGATGCTGGAAGTAGTTTGACGCCATCTGAGCAAGCACCCGGCGAGAGTTCGGCACAACGATTTTCACGACGTCACTATGAACAAAGAACGAATCGGGAATTGCGCTGTCGTCTTCTAAGACTACTGCCCGCGCACCCCGATGAATCGCATCCTCAATGTAGCGATGACCATCCACTTCCATACCCCGGATTGCAACGAAGACGTCTCCTGGTTCCACTGCTCGCGAATCGTACGCGATCTCCTTGACCCGTACGTCCTCTGTCTGGAGTTTTACGCCGTAGCCAATCTGTAGAAGTTTCGTTACCTGTACTCCGTCCAGGAGCTGAAGGAGAGTCATACAGTCTCATGAGCCTAGCGGCGATCCGAATCGCCTTCGTTGAGAGCTACGGTCGTTGATCGCTTTGGTTCACAATAGATGAAGACCTTTGTTCCGGATTTGACCTTTTCTCCGGGTGCCGGGCTTTGATCCACTACGATACCAGAGCCCCTCACAACTGCAAGAAGCTTGTCCATTGTCAATCGGCTCATCGCGCGCCGGAGGGACAATCCACGAAGATCCGGTGTTTCAACCGCTGCATCGCCAGCACCTGTTGTACGTCGCGTTAGAAAGAGAGTCACCAATCCGCCCTCTGTTAGTTTGCTTCCTGGTTCAGGGGACTGCTTCAGGACAACCTCTCCCTCGCCCACTTGCTCCATCGCAAGCTTTCGCTCTTCAAGAAGCTTTCGTGCTACATCGATCTTTAGGCTGCAGACGTTGGGCACAAGAACAGAGCCTGGCGTAATCTGTTCCGCGACGAGACCCTTCACCGCTGTTCGAGGAATATCCATCGACGTGCTGATGATTCGCTCTGCAATGGCGCGGAAAACGGGTGCCGCAACCTGGCCTCCATAATATGCGCCACTACGTGGATTGTCGATCATCACGAGACAAATAATCTGGGGATCTTGTACTGGAAAAAATCCAATGAAGGAGGCTGTGTAACTGTTGGTAAGATATTTCCCGGCAAAATGCTTTCGTGATGTCCCTGTCTTCCCGGCAATCTGAATCCCTTCGATCTTCGCTAGAGTCCCCGTCCCACGTTCAACAACTCCCTCCAGAAGGCTTCGCATTGTGTGACTGGTTTGCTTTGAAAGGACTCTGCGAACAATTTTGGGCTTCGACGCTGTAAGTATTTCCCCTGCAGGACCAACGATTTTTTTCACCACAAATGGTCTGAGCAGAACTCCTCCATTTGCCACAGCGGCATAAGCTGCAAGGAGCTGGATCGGAGTTACGCCGATCTCGTAGCCGTATGCCATTGTATTCAGGGTGGTGGCTGACCAAGCGCTCGGTTTCTTCAACTCGCCAAGAATTTCTCCGGGCACCTCAATTCCTGTCCGGGCACCGAAACCAAACTCCTTAGCCTTTCGGTAGAGACGCTCCGGTCCGATAATGTCACTAACCTTCGCCATCACTATATTAGAGGATACCTCCAAGGCTTCCTGAAACGTTAGCCACCCGTGATCATGGACATCCCGAATGAGGCGAATTTTCCCATTCCGGAGGTGGACTTCATACTTCCCGTTTTCTGCAAAAAACCTTTGATGTGGGCTGACCAAATTGCCCTCTAAAGCTGCCGAAACCGTCACGACCTTAAAAATGGAGCCCGGCTCAAACATGTCCGTCACCACGCGGATGCGCTGGCTTTCAACATCATCCCTACCAACCTCGTTAGGATTGATCCCTGGGTACTGGGCGAGTCCAAGGATTTCGCCCGTCTTGGGATTCATCATCACGGCCAGACCACTCTCCGCGTTGCTTTTCTGCACTCCTTTCTCAAGCTCTGCCTCCAATATGGATTGATAACCGAGGTCGATGGTCAGGTGGAGGTTGGCGCCCGGCGTTGGCTCAACGCGAGGATAATCGACAGAAGGCCTCCGATTTCCCATCCCATCTTTTTGGAGTACGACGTACCCATCCAACCCTCGCATCTGTTTGTCAAACTGAAGCTCGAGGCCGCTCAATCCAACATTATCGATGTCGGTGAAGCCTAGCAATTGACCGGCGAGTTTGTCATAGTGGTACAGGCGCTTCGCCTCATTCAGTGAAACAACCCCGGGGAGATCCTTTTCCCGCAACCGGCGTCCGATCTCAGGCATCACCCGTCGTTCCAACCACACAAACCTCTTGTCTGTTTTCAATTTCTCCATGTAGTGTTTCTTCGGTTTCCCAAAGACTTGCGCAAAGGCTTCGGCAACCCTTCCCGCCTCCTTGCCAACGACCTTCGGATCCACAGCGTACGAGATGAACTGACTGTTAGATACAAGGATGTTCCCATTTCGATCAAAGATGTTTCCTTTTGCTGCCGGGAGAGGCACGCGGGCTTCATACTGACGCCTCGCAATTTCCTGATACTTCGGGGCTTCCACGATTTGAATTTGAATGAGGCGCCAGACAACGAGGAGAAACAAGAGAAGGAGTGAAAGCTTCAAGAGTAAGACTCGGAACCGGAGTGCACGCTCTGAACTCGATGTTTCTTTGCTCTCAGCTCTTTTTTTCCAAGAAAGTTTCAATGCCTTCTCTCTGCTTTCTGGATATCTTCCAAACGTCTCTGATCAACTTCAAGCCACTGAGGCTGTTCCCTCGGGTGTTGGAGACCCAGCTGTTCCGTGGCGATTCTGCCGATCCTTTCAAGGCTAGAGCGCCGATTGATCTCGGCACGCAGGATCTCGTTCTCATTTAAAATCGCATCATACTTTTGCTGAAGGTCGTTGACCTCTACAGCAAGCCGATTCACGGCGATGATGTTACTGATATATATGACGATGGCGACGGCCACTAAACATAGGAAAAGAACGGTGTTAAAGATGGACGAAGGCTGCCTTAGGACACTGGCACTGCCCCTCACTGGTTCGTTTGCTGGTTTTTCCCCGTGGAAATCCCCGTTGTAAAGAAGTCTCCGGCTATTCCTAGGATTCTCAAGAACATTCCGAACTGTTCTACCCACGCTCAACCTCCGATTTTCTCCGCCGCGCGCAGTTTCGCACTTCGAGCGTGGGGATTGTTCTTGATCTCCTCCTCTGACGGAGACACTGGCTTCCGAGTCAGAATCCTCAATTGCGGCTCCTGCGGTCGATCCGGGAAGAGCTTGTTCCCCGAAGGAACTCCATGTCTTGACTTCTCTTTGAAGAAGTTTTTCACAATCCGATCCTCGAGCGAATGATAGGACAATACCACCATCCGTCCGCCAATCCGAAGAACTTCGAGCCCGTCTTCAAGAGCTCGTTGTAGATTCTCTAGCTCGTTGTTGACTTCGATCCTGATCGCCTGGAAAACTCGCGCCAAAGATTTCGTCAGCAGTCTTGATCCTACAACAGACCTGACAATTTCTGCAAAGTCTCCGGTCGTGTTGATCGGCTGATGCCGGCGCATTACGACGATCTTTCTAGCGAGCTGCCGCGACCTACGTTCTTCTCCATAGTTCCAGAGGATTTCCGCCAGCTCCCGCTCTGAGCGGTTGTTGACTACCGTCCACGCATCAAGCTTCTGATTCTGGTCCATCCGCATATCGAGACGCTCATCCTTCTGGAAGCTGAAACCCCGTCCTGCTTGGTCAAGCTGTGCATGCGAAACGCCTAGATCGAGAAGCAGGCCGTCGATGGCCTCTATGTTGAGACTTTTCAGAACAGACTTCATATCGCGAAAGTTGCTGTGAATGAGCGTCACGCGATTTCCAAAGCGGCGGAGACGGCTCGTGGAAAACCGGATGGCGGACTCATCAGCATCCAAGCCGACGAGCCTTCCGTGCGCTGAGAGTCTCTTGAGGATTTCCTCCGCATGTCCGCCTCCCCCAACGGTGCCATCGAGGTAGATACCAGTTGGCTGGGGATCTAAGTGGTGTAGTACCTCTGCAAGAAGTACGGGCGTGTGATACACATAAGTCATTACCCCCAGTACCTGAGAGTGAACTCGAAGGATTATCCCTTCTGTCCTAGTACAGCTTCTGCCACGGACTCGTAGGGGGTGGGTTGCGTCCTCAGATATTCCTCGTAGGTCTTGGGATTCCAGACCTCAATGCGCTCGAGGACTCCCACGATGAGAACCTCGTTTTCGATGCCAGCAAACTTCAACAGATCTTGGGGAATGATAATGCGAGCCTGGCCATCCAACTGTGCCTCGGTGGCCCACTGTAGAAGTGTTCGCACAAAGAACCGATGCTGCGGGTTAGACGGCGACAAACTTCGAATCGTGTGCTCTAGCTTGTTCCACTCATCCAGCGGGTAGGCAAACAGACACTGCTCAAAGCCGCGGGTGATTACAAAGGTGTCGTTGGCTTCTGGAGAGAGAGACTTTCGAAGCTTTGCCGGAATGTTAATTCGGCCTTTACTATCTACAGAATATGCGTAACGCCCCTTAAAGGATGACATTTTTTCAGCCGAAAGCTAAACAGAAAAACTGCCCCAGACAAAAAAATTTTCACCCACTGGCTCCCCACTTTTACCCACCATCGATGAGGAAATTTAATGAATTAAAATTTATTGTCAAGGAAAAAATTGAGAAAGTGAAGATTCTAAGAGATGTTGATAACTACGGCAATCCTGACTTTGGGCGAAAGATGGACTAATCCCCCACTTTTCTGGACCTCGGCGGAGACTCAGTTAGGAGGGAAAAACAGCGCGAGAAGTTCAGATTTGCCAGAATTGGTAGCGTTTTTCCACTTTGAGAAAGGCAGCATTAAACTGATCTCGCTGAGCTTATAGATTTGAGGACTCAGCCACAAGCAGAGTTATTTTTCTAGCACCTTGGCAACAGCCGAGTAGTCCTCATTGCCCAAGCCCTCAGAATCTGCCCTTGCGAAGAGCCCTTGGATTGCCTCAACAACTGGAAAGGAAAGTCCTGCTTGATGGGCAGACTCGACGATGAGACGCAGATCTTTCAACATGTGAGCGAGCAGGAATCTGGGGTTGAAATTCCGCGCTCGGATTGACTCTCCCTTCGTCTGGTACATTGGAGCGTTGAGGGCAGACTCCTTCAAGACCTCAAGAACCATGCTCGACGGAACCCCGGCCTTCTCGCTGAGGACAAGGCCTTCTGAGAGAGCTGTAATCATGCTCGCAATAAAAAGGTTGCAGACAAGTTTCAGGTGTCCCGCTTTCGTAATCTCATCGAGGTACCAGACTCGACGACCGAGTGTGTTGAATATTGACTCACATCGATTGGCGACGCTGCGGTCTCCACCCACGAAGATGAGTAGCTGCCCCTCCGTAGCGTGTGGAACACTGCCCAAGACAGGAGCGTGTAGGAAGTGCGCGCCTCTTCTCCGATATTTCAGTCGCAACCCCCGAGTTGTAGCTGGTAACACGGTGCTCATATCTACGTGAATCTTGCCTGCACTCACCCCTTTGAGCAGACCTTTTTCGCCCAGGGTAACCTCTTCAAGGGCTTCCGAGTCTGTGATCATCGAGATAACGACCTGACTCTTCTCCATCACAACTCTCGGGCTCTCACACCAGATGGCACCCTTTTCCAGAATCTCTCTTGCTTTGTCCTTTGTGCGGTTGTAAACGTGAAGCGAGAAGCCCTCGCTCAGCAACCGCAAGGCCATGGGCTTGCCCATCATGCCCAGTCCAATGAATCCGATCGGTTGAGTCATGCTGACTCCGCTCCATTTAGAAGACTTTCAAACGTTCAAGGTCCTTCCGCAGCAATTCAACTCCTCGAAAGACGATACCGCTCATCCCTGCATTCCTTGCTGCCTCGATGTTCGGTTCAAGATCATCGATGAACAAGAAACGATCCGGGGGTATGCCTACCTCAGACAAGACGTGGTTGTACACAGCGGGCTCTGGTTTCAGATACCCGATCTCGAACGAAAGAAAAAACCGCTCGAAGTGACGAAGGAACGGTAAGAGCTCCATCATATGACGGAAGTGAAGTTCATTCGTGTTGCTGAGAATCATCAATCGATACTCTCGCGCAAGGCGTTCAACCAATTCGGGCATCCCGGGGACCGCCTCTGGCAAGATGGACCTCCATGCTCTCTCGAACTGCTTGAAACTATACCTCGTACCAAGCTTCTCGTTAAGCGCAGCGAGGTACTCTCGAGGACTCACTTTCCCGGTTTCATATGCTCTCGAGTCGACCTCTAGAAGCCTGTACAACTCCTCACCGCTCATCGTATGGTCAAAGCCGAGCGTGCGAAGGAACGCCGGATAATCCACCCTTACCAGAACGTTGCCGAGGTCGAATATGATGATGGAAAAAGGTCGAGGTGCTTTGTCGAAAGCTTGCATGTAGCGAGTCAGATCTGTTTGAGATTAGGTTCGTTATTACCCTTTGAAAGCAAAAACTCCTTATCGGCCGCGGAGAGCTTTCTCGATTTCGTCCCTCACCGCCCCGTAGTAATATGTCACCCACCATCCCTAAGGAATGTTTGGAGATTTCCCGGTGAGACAGTGACGAGGACCATATTTCTCTGTGAGATACCTCTGTACTCCTTCTGCGTTCGGCGCCCGACGGGCTTCGATTGTAAGCAGTTCGGTATACCAGTCTTCCTGCCGAGCATGGTATGAGCTGAGCGCGGCATCCACCCTCCCCGGCGAAAGCTGAAACGGTTGCTCTCGTGTCTCTAAGATATCCTTGAATATGCTCATATCGATATCAAGTCGATCCATCTCTTCGATCTAGTACTAAAGCTTCCGTACTCGTTCCCGATATGCCAAGAGCTTGCGTGAACGTAGATTTTAAAGCTTTCAGTCGCTCGCGCCGCGCCTTAATGAGACCAAGCGTGAGTTTGCCATCCTTCAGCTTGGTGCTCAAAGTTGCATAGTGGTTTACAGCGGGAAAGTGAGGGGAAGTCCATTCCACAAAAAGTTCATTCAGCGTATTGAGTCCTCCGAGGACAAGCGGGGCTCGTTTCTTTGCCTCGACTGATTGGGAGCTCTGATCATCGAACATCAAACCGAAACTGCGGAAGCCTGCATCAATTGCTTCATCATAAAGACACGCCACGAGATTCACATGGTCCAAGTCCGTAGTGTCAAAATCCTCCGGAAAAGAAAGTCAGCTTTGCTGGAAGGACATTTCAATCCCGAGTTTGCGTCCATCAAGCGCTCGCCCGATGTCCAGCTCCACAGGCCGTAGAAAATCCGATTGAACTTGTTCCGGAAGGCAAAGTCAATAACGTCTTGCGTCCTTTTTCAACACGAGGCCAATCAAGGAAAATCCTCCGGGGAAGTGACGGCCAATCGTCGATGTGCCCGCAAGGGATACATAGGTCTCCATCTTTGTCCCTCGAGAGTAGCTGAACGCGGGTGCTCACTCCCCGCAGTAGCCCTTCTCCGTCACGGGAGAATAAGACAACGTGCTCACTACCTATATCAATACAGTAGGATTCCTTCTGTGTTAGTGCTGTAGTGCCTAAGCGCTGAATTCGTTGTCGAACGGGAAAACCAGAGGTCGCCGTACTAACCACGATATGAATCTGTGGTGACCCCGGAACCGGGGCCTCCCAACCATGGGCCTGCTGAGGCTCGGTCTCCAACCAAGCGATTGCGGTTGCTTCATGCCCTTTGGCGGACCCATTGCGGGTAAAATCTCCAGTGGACCGGCCTCGACGAGTTAATTTCGTGAAATTGCCCGTGAGGTTTATACTCCGAGAGCGTGGAAGAATTGAGTTTTCAATCGAGGAGGATAGAACACCCGCTGGTGGATTGTGCGGCTTCGTCCCGAACATTGACATGGATTGTTCCGCTAACCCTCGTTCGTGATTTCTATTGAAGCTCCAATTTCAACAACTGCAAAGTAGCCTTTCCCTGCCGGGCCGCAATTCACAATCTTACTCTTTCCGATCCTATCCTGTCCACGAGCCTCATGGATGTGACCGCAGATAACAACGTCCGGTTGCTCGCGATCGATAAATTGCCGCACTGATTTGCTCCCCGCATGAAGTCCCATGAAGACTTTATCAACCTTTGTGTCATGCGGGGGCACATGAGGAACAAACACTTTGACTCTCGCCCCCTTCACTGCACGATAGCCGGAGTCAATTCGTTTCGCCAGCTCCTCCTCTGAAATTTCGTACGGTGTATGAAGAGGAGAAAAGGGGGAAGCGGAAACGCCGAAGAAACCCACATCGCCGATCGTCACGCCACGTCCATTGATTGAAACACCTTCGGCCTGGAGCGTCTCGTCGATCTCCTGTGAGTCCATGTTGCCAGCAACGGCTAACAGCGGACGACCGAATTTCTTCCACTCCACAATCACTCTTTCAACTTCTGCTGGGGTTCCACCCACCGTCAAGTCTCCGCCGAGGACAATGACGTCACTGGAGACCCGGCTCAAAGTTTCTCCCACTTTCTTATAGGAACCGTGGATGTCAGTGAAGGCGAGGATCTTCATAGGCTATTCCAATCTCCGACTGAAAAGAGCAACCAGGTAACATCCGCCTGCAAGAAGAAAAACGAGCCAGAAACTATGCTCGATGGAAACGATGATGGCGAGCACCGCCGAAACGACCGAAGCAAATCCATTAATCCCCCATGCCCACGGCACGAGCGGCGCATTCATCCAATTCAGTCTCGCGAGTGCTGAAGGAAACGGCATCCCCATGAGAAAAGCGATCGGTGAGAGAAGAAACACTGCAATTGCATATCGCAAGAAATCCGGTAGATGGGCTAATCCCCGAAATACTGCTGGGAGGACCACCATGTAAAGTATGCACATAAGAAAAATTCCAATCAAAATCCACCGAAGGGTCTGAAGGGGAACACCCTTGCCCGCGCGGATCGATAGACTTCCGACTCCAGAGAACAGGAGCATTCCTGTTACCACCGCCGAGACTGAATAGAGCGGATGGTTCAGAAACAAGGTGAATTTCTGTATGAATACAATCTCCAGCAACATATAGCCGACACCAACTCCTCCAAAGTAGAGAGCTGGTTTCCAGAACGCTGTCAATTCCAATCCTTTCCTTTTCAGAAAAATCAACGGGAGCAATATCAGTACAAAGCTCACGACGATCACCTGTACGAACGTCGCGAGGATGACAACGTAGCCCCACTCGAGAAAAGGAACTCCTTCGCGTCCAACTTGCTGTATGAACCTCGGGAGATTCTTCCAGCGCAGAAAGTGCCCGAAGTAGGGATGACGATCCGTCGAAGCTGTGATGTCGAATGGGTAGCCGCTGATGAACTCAGTCCGGTCTGGAGATAAGATGGCTGAGATTGACTCAAAGTATCGCGGCTGCTGTATCTGGTGAAACCAGTTTGTTTCCTCTTCTTTGATTCCCGGCAGGTACATCACATCGAAGGCACGCTCCTGGCAAAACTGGCGGATGCGTGCGAGTTCCGCAGCATTCCATGGAGTTCGCTTCACGAGGAGGGTGGCTGTTCCCCAGCTCCGGATGGCTGAGAGGTGCTGCGATGGGTCTTGGACGCCGGAAGCCTGCAATGCTTCGACGAGAGTAGCAATCAGCTTTAACACCGAGCGCTCTGGAACTTTGATCCACTCACTTACGGCCAGCATTCCGTCTTGCTTCAGTCGGGAAAGCATGAGCGAGAACGACTCCACCGTGAAAAGATAATTCTCCTGAATCCCGTATATGCCCGTGGCCCCTGTACTGAAGCTCTCAAGAAGAGGGATCACAATAAGATCGAATTTAGCAGCTGAGCGACCCTGCCCACCGTTCGTCTGGCGGGTCAGAAACCCTCGACCTTCTCTTGCAATCAAGTTTAGCCTCCCAGAATACTCCCGGACTGGTTCCGTCCGCTCAAGATATTCTTTCGAGATCGAGAGAAGTGCTGGATCAACCTCAAGACCGACTAGAACTTCAGGGGATGAGGCAAGAGCCGTGAGGACTTCCGTGCCTGCCCCCACACCGATGATACAAATCGAGTCGTGCTTACCCAAATGATAGGGAAGGGCAGATGTGCTGTACTGGAGGTACTCGGTTGCATCCCTTTTGCCAAGCGTCCCTTCAGGAGGAATGGCCGCTCCGATCCATTCGGCATTCTTAAACACACCGACCTGCCGGGGGATAGGTCGGCTGTAATTCAGACTTAGGCCCGGCGCGTAGCGAAGGAGATTTGACTCTACGAGTTGGATAAATCCGTTTGGGCTCGCCTTCTCCCTGACGATTCGTGCATCAGGTAAATTCATTGTCTTGGACAAACTCTTGTACTCGGAAACGCGGAGAGAAAGAGGAGAAAGAAATTGCCAGATGTGAAAGAGTACCGTCACCGCAACTGCAGGAAGGAGGGGCTTCAACCGACGTCGTACTCGCCAAAGACTGAGTACGACAGTGGCCAATCCTGCAAAGGCAATCGCACGTGGTAGATCCTGCGGAAAGATCCACCACATGATAACAAGCCCACCAACGCCGCCAAGAGCTGAACCGAGAAGATTAGCAAAATAAAGTCGCGAGATCTCCGATGTGTGCTTTGTGAAGACCAATCCGATAGCAAGAGCACCGAGGAAAAACGGAATGAAGAGAAGGAAAAGATACCCGAGCATCGACCACGCCTTCGACGGTTGCCACACAACGAGGAATGGGATGAAGTCAAACTGCTGAGCGAGATAAAGGCACAGAACGATAGAGACCATGAAAGCAACG
This sequence comes from Ignavibacteriales bacterium, assembly GCA_037446075.1. Taxonomy (GTDB): domain Bacteria; phylum Bacteroidota; class Ignavibacteria; order UBA10030; family JAHEZR01; genus JBBIJH01. Next base: position 22,692 of record JBBIJH010000005.1, on the reverse strand, counting down.
CAGCACCACGCGAGAGCCGCATCGAAGCGATGAAGCAGCCAATCACGTGTGAGTGCCAGCAGTGTGCCGCTCGCACCGAATCCGAGCAACGCAATGCTGATCACCATGTAGGCAAAGTGGTACCAATGCGAGATGGAGAGAAGCTGCATGAGGACAAGCTGGAAGGCAAGGATGCATGCCGAGAGAATTCCGACAGCGAGGGTCAGGAAGTTCATAGTGTTACTGCTATAGCCGACTTGGTATCACAGGGCATTCCACACACCCTTCATTTCCCTTTCCTTCTCCTACAGGCCCTCACACGAGAGGGGCGCACTTGCGTCATGGATTTGGGCCTTTCTCTTGGCTCCTGTTCTCACGGCCCTGACAGCTTCTCTTCTCAAAAGTTTCCTCTCTCGCCTGGACATAAGCGGTGAGAGAGGAAGCCGCGGGGCTGTACAACGAATGATAGAACGTGTCCCTTCAATTCCGAGGCCCACCCGTGAGCGGAACAAATCGCACGGGGATAATGTCCCTCGAGGTCACCTTGCCACCCTTCTTCTCCACGAGCACAAGATTCTGCGTAAAGTAGGGATGACCAACGGGAATCACCATCCGCCCGCCGTCCTTGAGTTGCTTGATGAGGGGCGGCGGAATATGCTCAGCCGCAGCTGTGACAATGATCGCGTCAAAGGGAGCGTGCTCTTCCCACCCAAAATACCCGTCACCAATTTTCGTCTTTACCTTTTGATATCCAAGTCGTGCGAGTCGCTCTCGGGCTGATTCTCCAAGCTCTGTCACGATCTCGATGGTGTACACGCTATCGATGATGTGGGCGAGCACGGCTGCCTGATATCCTGAGCCGGTTCCGATCTCCAACGCCTTCTTTCCCTTCGAGAGGCCTGCAAGTTCTGTCATCAGGGCAACGATATACGGCTGAGAGATTGTTTGTCCATACCCAATGGGAAGTGGACCGTCGTCGTAGGCATGCTTGCGATAGGATTCCGGGACAAAGTCGTGTCGCGGCACAGCCTCCATCGCTCGCAGGGTTGCTGAGTCTTTGATTCCTCGCGCTGCGATTTGCTCTTTGACCATCGCGCGGCGTTGACGAGCAAACTGTTCCTCCGTTTGCAAGGCGTTTCGGGCCGCAAGGTTCAGAAAGGCAACGGCCGAAAAGGCGAGAGCCAAAACGCTGAGGAAGGCCTTCACGAATCAACTGTGAATAGGAAGAATGAGCTGAATTAACTTTCCTAACAATATTCTGCGGAAAATGAAGATCAAGAACAACCCTCCGCAGTTTCTGAGTCGAGAGATTTTCGGCTTTAAGACTCTCGGAAATCTATCTTAATATCTCCAACTCGTCGTATCCGCTCCGGGTGGTGCACCCTTCCGAATGCGCTCGAGCATCTTCGGCGCATGGATCTGAACGTACATCAACCTCGAAATCCAGATGGGATTGGTGTGATCACCGTTCCAGCAATGCTCGGCTAAACACTCGTAGTCCACCTCTGCATCGGCGGGTGGGTCTTTGAGTTCTCTCAGCGTGTGCTCTGTCAATCGCACGGCGTTATTCAAGTAATAATTGTCCATCTCCCCCGCATAGATGTGAATCTTCCCTCGGAGTTTGGGACCCAACTTTGCCCAATCGCGCTTCAAAATGTAGCTGAGATCATAATTCTCGAGCCAGTACTCTGCAACTTTCTTGTCGATCTTCCCTGTGAGCTTATCCCAGATGGGCTTTGGGTAGCCATCTTCGCCAACGGGCGAATACACCGCCTGCCAGATGTCCCACTGCTGGCCCGATCGGCTGTTTTCGCCAAGGACAAGCTCGAGGTGGTTCTGCTCTTCCACTGTTGCAGTCACCTCGTTCTGATAGTTGCGCATGCCGGCTCGGGGTGTTCGCTTCCATGGACTGTCCATGTAGTAGGCGTTGTCGTTCTCGTAGATGTTCACCGTCGTGTAGGCACGAAAGTCGATAGGATCGGGACAGGCCGCCCAGCAGCCGTTGAACTCGTCGGGATAAAACACCTGCACAGCAAGTGCCTCCCAGCCACCTGTCGAGCCGCCGTAGGTGAATCGCGCCCAGCCTTGCCCAATCGTCCTGAATTTCTTCTCCACGTACGGAAGAAGTTCGTACATAATCGCATCGCCGTAAGGACCGAGGTTGGCGGAGTTCACGGCGTACGAGTCATCGTAGTACGGGTTGGCGTGCTGGACTTCCATGACGATGAAGCGCGGGAAGTTGGCACTCGTCCAGTCCTTGTAAAGCTTGTACGCATATTCCTGCTGAATCCGATTGTAGCCGTGAATGCGAAAGCGCTCACTGTAGTCAGGCTTGAGGCTTGTGTCAGGTGGGGTCTCACGGAAGCCCCCGAACGTCGGTGAGAAGTGACCGTGGAAGACGACGAGCGGATACCGCGCTTCGGGATGTTCTTCCCAACCCCAAGGAAGCAGGACGTTCGCACCGAGATACATATCCCGACCCCAGAACTTCGAGAGTCGCTCGCTCTTGATCTTCACGTGCTTGATGTACTTCGTATCTTTCGCAGGCTCAATGGGTGGAATCTCCTGATCGAGGACAATATTGATCGTCTCGCTGCTCCGCGGATTAACAAGAATCTTCGCTGGCTTGCTGAGGAGATTGCCCGGAGCGCGGTTCCACTGCTGACCCTCACCGCGATCCATCGGAAGCTTCACAACGTGGCCATCAGCGCGGTGGAAGGTCTCGTACTTGTGAAGGAGCGCCTGCACCCAATACTCGCCGTGGGGCACGTCAGCGAGGCTCCGACGCGGGAAGCCAAAGACGCCCTTCTCGATCATCGCTGCGTCTCCCGCCTTCCATCTATCGACGTTGATGCCGAAGATCTGCTGAGTCTTTGGTCCCGCATCGCCATCGATTTGGAAGCGCGGTTCCTTCGTAGTGTCCACCGCGAGAATCAACAGGAGCCGTCCATCAAACGGCCCGCCGCGTTCTTTTGCATACGTGATCGCGAAGCGGGGCTGAGCAATGGTGACAGCGGATAAAAGGATTGAAGGAAAAAGAGAAAGAAGGAATTTGGGTTTCATGGGAAGAGCCTCAATTGGTTTAGAGAAGTTTGGAAATCTGTCTTGGAAAGATCAAAATCTATGGGAACGGTCGCTTCGTTTTCCCCCCTTCCCGCTCATCAACATTCGCCCTGGGATCCTGCTCTTACTAACCGAGCCAGCTCTGCAATCACTGCATTTGCTTGCGTAATCCGCTGCCGTGGGTCGTTTCCAGATGCGAGTATAAACTCAAGCCTCAACTCCGCCCCATCCTGTCTCAACCGAGCCTGGTACTTGTACTCTCCGGCAACTTTCTCCATGATCTTCTGAAACGGTGCATCTGCTTGATCGGACGTGCCATAGAACTTCTCGTCGCTCTCCTCCGGCAAAGTAATGGTGAGCTTGTTTTCTTTCAACAAAAGCGCCGGAAATCCCGCCCGCGACGAAAGCTGACGGAGCTCAACAATCTTCAACAGATTCTCCACCTCTTCCGGGTATTCCCCAAATCGATCCTTCAGCTCTTCCCGAATACCTATGATCTCCGTCTCACTTGAGGCTTTCGCGAGTCTTCGGTAAATATCCAGCCGCTCCGTATCTGACTCGACGTAGAACTCCGGAATGTACGCTTCGAGATCGGAGTCAACGACCGTCTGGAATTTCCTCTCAGCCTTCTGCGGAACCTCTTTGAGGAGTTGCTGAAATTCCTGCTCCTTGAGTTCTGTCACTGCCTCCTCCAGAATTCTCTCGTACATTTCGAACCCCATCTCCTCAATAAACCCACTCTGCTCGGCACCCAAGAGATTTCCTGTGCCGCGTATCTCAAGGTCCCTCATCGCAAGGTTGAAGCCTGATCCCAGCTCTGTAAACTCTTCGAGGGCCTGCAGGCGGCGGATCGTGGTCCGCGGCAAAGAGGAGATCGGAGGAACAAGGAGATACGCATACGCCTGCACGTTCGACCGTCCGACGCGGCCGCGGAGTTGATACAACTCTGCCATCCCAAACCGATCTGCACGATTAATGATGATCGTGTTCACATTGGGGATGTCAAGTCCCGACTCGATGATCTTCGTGCAGACAAGGACATCGAATCGCTTCTCCAGGAAATCTACCATCACTTTCTCGAGTTGGCTTGAGCGCATCTGCCCGTGGGCAACACGGAACCGGGCTTCGGGGATGTGCTCTTGTAGGTGCGCGCACATGTCGTCAATCCGATGGACGTTGTCATGAACAAAGTAGACTTGTCCGCCCCGGTGGATTTCCTTGAGAATCGCGTCATGGATGAGCCGGATATCAAATTGGGCAATCTCCGTGATGATCGGCAAGCGGTTCCGCGGTGGTGTGTTAATGATAGAGAGGTCACGTGCACCAATCAGCGAGAAATGAAGAGTACGTGGGATTGGAGTAGCTGTCAGTGTCAGTGTGTCCACATTCATTCTCAGCTTGCGGAGTTTCTCCTTTGCCTCGACACCAAAGCGATGTTCTTCGTCGATGATGAGCAATCCCAAATCCCTGAAATGGACGTCCTTCGAGAGCAGCCGATGCGTCCCGATGATGACATCAATCCTCCCGGCAGCTAAGCCCTCAAGGATCGCAGCTTGCTCTTTCCGTGATCGGAACCGGGAGAGCATCTCCACGTTCACCGAGTACCTAACAAGTCGATCAATGAATGTATTGTAGTGCTGGAGTGCGAGGATCGTTGTGGGGACGAGGAGCGCGACCTGCTTGCCATCGAGCACCGCCTTAAAGGCTGCTCGAACAGCAACCTCTGTTTTCCCGAACCCCACATCTCCGCAGATGAGGCGGTCCATCGGCGAGGGTTTCTCCATGTCCTGCTTTACCTCCAGCGTTGCGCGAGCTTGGTCTGCTGTGTCTTCGTAAATGAAGGAGGCCTCCAGTTCTTTTTGCCAGTGAGAATCGGGAGAGAAGGCGACTCCTGTCTCCTTCTGACGGGTAGCATAGAGTTGAATCAAATCCCGCGCAATGTCCTTGATGCGTTTCTTTGCGCGGTCCTTTATTCGGTTCCACTCGCCGCTCCCCAACCGACTGAGCTGTGGAATGTGACCTTCCTTCGATGAGTACTTCTGAACGCGGTTGAGATGATTGATGTTCACATACAGGACATCCTTCTCTGCGTAGAGGATCTTCATCACCTCCTGCTCGACGTTGCCCACCTTGATCTTCGCAAGCCGATCGAACTTTCCAATTCCGAAATCCGCGTGCACAACGTAATCACCTCGTCTCAACGCCTGCAACTCACGCAGCGAGAACCCTCTAAACTTGTATCGTCTGCTGTCGCCTCGCCTCCGACCGCGACCAAAGATTTCGTGTTCCGTGTAGACGGCAATGCGAGAGGGGTGTAGAACAAAGCCATGGTGGATGGCTTCAGGTAAGAGGTAATAGGCGAGGGGGGTTAAGCCGGAGTGCGACGCTTCAGCGTCACGTTGAGCAGTGGTCAACGCTTTAGGGTCGACCGAGACTGAGGTCTCGACTCCATAGTCACGGCGTGCAGTAAACTCCGTATCCGGCCTAGTCTCAATTTCTTCGATGAGTTCTTGCAACCGCTCGGCAAGCGGCTGGGTGTCGCACAGCAAGTAGATAGAGTAGCCTTGTTTCGACAGTGACTGAAGGTTGGAATAGAGTGCGTTGACGCTCCCGTTGAATGAGGGCTGGGAGTGAGAAGAAAAATCGATGTAAGATTCATGATTCAGGGTGCGGGATACAGGCCCCTGAGTGAAACTTGGTTCAGTTCGGGAGGTGGGATACGAGATGTGAGCAGAAATGATTTGCCGGAATTGGTGCATCGATCTCTGAACCGTTTGCCAGTCAAAGAACTGACCGTTCTCCCCGCTTGCCAGTTCTTTGATCTCGCACTCGACCATAGCCGGATCGTCAATAAGGACGATGGCATTAGGTGAGAGATAGTCAAAAAGAGAATACTCGTGGCTTCCGTGTAGCGTTCTTTCCTGATGGCTCAGAAGGTCAGGAACGATCTGAACTGACTGGAGTTCTTTAATCGAGCGTTGCGACAACACATCGAACTCGCGAATGGACTCGACGGTGTTTCCCCAGAATTCCAGTCGGACGGGATTTTCTCCAACAAAAGGAAACACATCGACGATGCCACCACGGACAGCGAAGTCACCGTAGCCCTCGACGAAATCTTTCTTCTCAAACCCGAGCCAAGAAAGCTCGCTGAGGAGATTCTCGAAGGGAACGTCCTTCTTGACTGCGACGTCGATAACTCGCCGCCTGAAGCTTTCTGGAGATGGTAGTCTCTTAAGTAGAGCATGCGGATGCGTAACAACAACAGTGTTTTCCTTTCCTGCGAGGGCTCTGATCGTCTCAATTTGTGGGATGGATACGGGAACGGACGCCGCAATTGTCTGGTGGGTATGTTCATTGGAAAAGTCTCGCACTCGAGAGGAACCGAGGAGAAGTTCCGCGTCGTCTCGAAGCGTCGCTGCTCTCTCTGTGTCTGAAGCAACAAGCAGAAGCTGAGCAGCGGAGCCTGCTTCGGACATCCACTCATACACCACTGCGGCCACAAACGCCAGCAGCGATCCCGCTACGCTGCGAAGTGCCAGTGGCTGATCCCTATTCAGTGAAGAAAGTCGCGCTCTTAGTTTCTCAAAACCCTCAGTCCGAAATATCTCCTTTTTGAGCTTCTCAATCATTTCCCTAAATCTTGCACCCTATGTCTTACATCGACCCAGCTACTACGTGGGCCACAAACACCCCACCCTTGCCACGCAAGGGAAACCTAACTTGCACAGCAAGGGGCACAGACAAAGATAGTCAAAAGCGTACGGAAACTCAAGCTTCGGCAAGAGCCCCGGAGGTTGACAACGAAGACACTATTGTCTATCTCGTTGCTTAAGAAAGCTCGGCCTGGTGTACCCCGAGTATTTCTCCATTTACAGACATTCCATGAGCTGGCTCTATGGAACAGATTGAATTTCTCATGCGGCAAGGTTTGAACCTCGCAGACAGCGGGGACCTCGTCGGTGCAGTCGAAAAAATCGAAGAGGCAACCAAGAGATATCCCAGTTATCTCCCGGCTCAGTGCTTGCTTGGAGACCTCTATGTTCAAATAGGCTCACCGATGCTGGCGATTGAGCCGCTTGAAAAAGCAGTCCACGCGGCTCCCGAATTTGCTCTTCCACGATATCTGCTCGGCTGTGCTCTCGGAAGGCTCGCCAAGTTTGAACGCGCGCTCCATCATTTGTTCATCGCCGATCGGTTAAAAGCGAATGATCCCGAGATATTGCGGAACATCGGCTGGATGAAATGCATGAGCGGAGAAGTGAAAGAAGGCAGAAGCTACTTACGGCAATCCATTAAACTCGATCCGGAGAATGGCCTCGCATATAACGACCTCGGCGCAAGCTATATGTTCACACAGGATCTCAATCCCCGGCTCGCTGAACGCTGGTTGAAGAAAGCGCTGCGAGTTGCACCAAACAATCCTTTTATCAAAAACACATGGGATTCCTTCCAGGAGTTGTTCACCCGAGTGAAACAAAAAGCGAGGAGGAATAATTGAGCTGGTCTGGATTACTTTGACGATCGCCCTTGTTGTGTTGTTCATTCTTACCTACCTCCCCACAGCCCCTCGAGAATCGCAACTGTAGCGCCTCTCTGTCCTGAAGATCTCCGGCCTCGATCTCTCCCACATCAGCCTGAACCCTTTGTCACACATCCTATATCCTCCTGGCCGTTTCCTCGGACCTCGCTCCATCCTCAATACTCGGAATTGATAATTTCGCCCTGCAAGGATTTTCACTCCTGAGATTTTCACCACTGAATATGGGGAAATTTCATGGAATTCCGACGCATCGAGTTTCTGGCGTGATTTATGATAGATGAAGAGATAGAAGTTTCCTTCACCTATCTCAACGAGGACTATGACAGCGATAGCTGAGAAGAAAAAAGTCCGCGGCTCAGTTGTTATCACTCCTGAGCGATGCAAGGGCTGCGGGTTTTGCGTCGAGTTCTGTCCAACCGACGCCCTGAAGCTCTCTGAGCAGTACAACATACAGGGGTATCATCCACCCATCCTGATCTCGGAAGAACTCTGCAACGGATGCAACATCTGCGGATTGATGTGTCCCGATTTCGCCATCTATGGTTTCATCTACATGAGAAAGAAATCTGCGAGAGAGAACCCTGAGGGAGTAACTTTGCCATGAAGTCTGATCTCAATGGTGTGCTTACGGGAGTTCATTTCCTCGACGGAGATCATGCGTGCAGTGAGGGGGCAATTGCTGCAGGATGTCGGTTCGTGGCTGGGTATCCGATTACACCGTCAACAGAAGTTGTAGAACGGATTGCAGAGCGTTTCCCGCTGATCGGCGGAGTTTTTATTCAGATGGAAGACGAGATTGCATCCTCGATGGCAATTCAAGGAGCAGTCTGGGCTGGGAAGAAAGCAATGACCGTCACGTCCGGACCCGGCTTCTCGTTGATGATGGAGCACATCGGTTTCGCTGCGATGACAGAAACCCCGTGCGTCATCGTCGACGTGCAGCGTGCGGGACCCTCAACCGGTTTGCCGACACAACCCGCTCAAGGTGACATGATGCAAGCTCGATGGGGTTCACACGGCGACTACGGCATCATCGCCCTGTCACCAAACTCGCCTCAGGAGTGCTTTGACCTGACGATCAAAGCCTTTAATCTCTCCGAAAGATATCGAGTCCCCATCCTCTTCATGATGGATGAGTGCGTCGCTCACATGACAGAGCGTGTGGTGATTCCCCCGGCTGATGAAATCGAAATCTATCCTCGCCGCTACTATGAAGGATTGAAGGAGAACTACCTTCCATATCAAGCCGAGGGCGATCTCGTGCCCGCGATCGTCAGGGCAGGCGATGGATACCGAATCCATGTGACAGGCCTGACGCACGATGAAAGAGGGTACCCGAGCATGACGGTCGATGCGCAGGAGAGGCTCGTTCACCGACTCATCAACAAGATTCGCCTGAATGCCGACAGGATCGTTGAGTATCGGGAGGATCAGGTTGACGGCGCTGATGTTGTCGTGGTTACGTATGGAATCACGTCGCGTGTCGCCATCCCTGCTATCGAGCAAGCGCGCAAAGAGGGATTGAAAGTCGGACACCTCAGACTCGTTGTCGTCTGGCCTTTCCCCGAGAAACGGATTCGAGAGCTTGCTACAAAGGTCAAAGGGTTTGTTGTTCCCGAAATCAACTACGGACAGGTCGTGTTAGAAGTTGAACGCTGTGCTGGGGGGAAGGCGCCCGTCAAACTTGTCTCGCACGGCGGAGGGGCTGTCCATCATCCCGCGGATATTTACAACGCAATCAAGGGTGTATGAAAGACCAATGCCTGATGAACTTTACGAATATGAAATAGAAGAGAGCATTCCCGTAAACACAGTCGAGACGTATCTCCGGACCGACCGTCTGCCTCACATCTGGTGCCCCGGCTGTGGAATTGGGACAACGGTAAATTGTTTCGCGCACGCGCTTGAGACAAGCGGGCTCGACCTCGACAAGGTGGTAGTTGTCTCGGGCATCGGCTGCACGGGGCGCGTCGCCGGGTATCTCAACCTCGATTCATTTCACACGACTCATGGCCGTGCGATTCCCTTCGCCACAGGATTGAAGCTTGCAAACCCTGCGCTGAAGGTAGTTGTCTATAGCGGCGATGGCGACCTAGTAGCGATCGGCGGCAACCACTTCATTCACGCCGCACGTCGGAATCTCGATATGACCGTGATTCTCGTGAACAACTTCATCTATGGGATGACCGGCGGGCAGGTTGCACCGACAACTCCTGTCTTTGCCACAGCTTCGACGGCCCCGTACGGAAATTTTGAACAACCCTTTAACCTTCCCTACCTCGCTGAATCCAGCGGAGCCGTATATGTCGCACGATGGACTGCATACCACGTCCGACACCTGACGAAGGCGATCAAGGATGCGCTGGCGAAGAAAGGATTCTCCTTCATCGAGGTCCTTGCTCCATGTCCGACACTTTACAGCCGACGGAACAAACTCGGAGACGGGTTGGAGCAGATGATCTATTACAAAGAGAACAGCGAGATTCGCCACAACGCCGATACGAAAACAGTCGCATTAGATTTTCAAGGGAAGATTATCGTCGGAAAGTTTGTGGATAAAGAACGGCCCACGTACCTCGACACAATGAACGAGTTCTATCAGAAGAAGCTTGGGGAGGAGTACGTCCCCGCTTCAACTTACGAGCCTACGGCGAGGATGGAATAATGGCAAGGACAGAAATAAAAATTGGGGGATTTGGCGGACAGGGTGTGATCATGAGCGGTTACATCCTTGGCCGAGCTGCGTCGATCTACGACAACAAGTACGCGACGATGATCCAGTCGTTCGGTCCTGAGGCACGTGGCAGCGCTTGCAGTGCGCAGGTGATCGTCTCCTCCGACCCTATCGATTATCCTTATATTGTTACCCCTCAAATCACGGTTGTGATGTCGCAGGAGGCGTATGCACGCTTCTCTCCCGAGTTGGCGAAAGGCGGAACGCTGATTACGGAAGAAGAGCTCGTCACACCACACAATCTCCGAAAAGACATCAAACACTTCTCTATCCCCGCGACTCGCATCGCCGAGGAACTTGGCAGGAAGTTGGTCCTCAACATTGTGATGATGGGCTTCATGACTGCTGTGACGAAGCTCATCGATCCCGACGCAATGCGCAAGGCTGTCGCTGCCTCCGTCCCAAAAGGTACCGAAGACCTCAACCTCCGGGCCTTTGAGAGGGGGTATGAGTATGGGCTGAAGGTTATAGGGGCAGAAGTGGCGGCGCCTCTGTGCCAAAGCTAATATTCAGCCTGCTTGATTTCTGGACTTTCCGGGTTGCTTAATCCCGAAGGAAGTTCTATATTCACTCCAAAGATGTTCCAAAGACATTACTCCAGCCCCCAGCAGTGAAATACTACGTCGCATTGACCGACTACGAGTGGTTTGAGTTCCTCAGGCAGCGCAAGCCAGATGAAGTTAACTTTTGGCGCCCCGGGGGCCAGCAATCCTTTCCGGCATTGGAGACTGGTGGACCGTTTGTTTTTAAACTCCATGGAAGGTCTAAGGCCATCGCAGGATTAGGTTTCTTCATGAAATACACGAGGCTTCCGCTCTCTTACGCATGGAAGGTATTCCAAGAAAAGAATGGTGCTTCTGATTTCTCAACGCTGTTGATGCAGATACTAAAATACAGAGGAACATCGCCTCGAAAAGAACCTGATCCTTTAATCGGCTGCACGATTTTAGCTAACCCGTGTTTCTTTGACGAACAAGATTGGGTTTCACCCCCTCATGATTGGTCTCCCTCCATCGTCCAAGGGAAGGGATACGATACCAGCGATCCCACCGGCGCAGATTTGTGGGATCAAATCCAACAGAAATTGCACCGGTATCGACCAGAAGAGCCGCTAAAGAAATTTCCACTTGTTGCTGAACCGCAATCTGAATACGATGCCTACTATCTTGCTCGACAGAGACCGGGGCAGGGGACGTTTCGAGTACTTGTCACCGAAGCATATGAACGCCAATGTGCTATCACCGGAGAGCGCGCTTTGCCTGTCTTGGAGGCGTCCCATATCAAGCCTTTTTCGGAATCTGGGCCAAACATTCCTCCGAACGGATTGCTCCTGCGTGCAGATCTGCACATCTTGTTTGATTCGGGTTATATAACTGTGACGAAGGATTATGATGTGGAGGTCAGTCGGCGCATTAAAGAGGACTTCGATAATGGCCGAAACTATTATGAGTTCCATGGGAAACACTTAAAGGTCGTGCCCCGAAATACCCTGGAACGCCCTTCAAGAGAGTTCATTGAGTGGCATAATGAAAATGCCTTCCGCGGTTAGATACGGTGCACTCTCCGTACGCAAGTTGCCCACAATCTCGTATCCTCTAATCAATGGAAAGCCGCCTCAAACACCTCCTGCACTCAAACGGCATCGAGCTTCTGCATGAAGATGATGACCTCCTTGTTTTGAACAAACCCTCCGGCCTGCTTGTCCTACCTGACCGATTCGATCGCTCGCTGCCTGATGTATACACCATGCTCAAGATGCACTTCGTGAAGATTCTTGTTGTCCATCGGATTGACAAAGATACGAGCGGACTAATCGTGTTCGCGAAAACGCCGGAGGCCCACAAGGCGCTGAATGCTCAGTTCGAGAAACAGCAGGTTGAGAAAGTCTATGAGGCAATCGCTGTGGGCACGCCAAAGAAAAAGCAAGGGACAATCAGCTTGCCGTTATTGGGAGATCGACGCGGCCTTGTGAGAGTTGATAGAAAGAGCGGCAAAAGCGCGGTCACAGACTACAGAGTCACAGAGAAGTTCAACGGTTATGCGTTCGTTGAGGCAAGACCTCGCACGGGACGCCAACATCAGATCCGTGTCCATCTGAGTGCAATCGGTTTGCCCGTTCTCTGCGATCCGCTCTATGGGGACGGACGGCCCTTCTATCTTTCGAGTGTCAAGCCGTTCTATCGGGCGAAGGGCGAAGAAAAACCATTGCTGAGCCGAACGGCACTTCACGCTGCATCACTTTCTTTCACGCACCCAGAGACCGGAGAGCGTGTGATTTTCTTGGCACCACTACCCAAGGACATGCGCGCTGTCCTGAAGTATCTGAGAAAGTTCAAGCCGTCGGCTCCTGTAGCCGAAAAAATAACCTTAGAAAGTATCTCCGGAGATCAATGAACATCTTGATTTTTAGTGCGACTGGTGGGACTGGGCGAGAGCTTATTTCTCAAGCCCTTAAACAAGGTCACCACGTGACGGCATTCGCACGCAACCCCGCTAAGCTTGGAATTGAACACGAGAACTTGAGCATCGTCAAGGGCAATGTCTTAGAGTACGCTTGTGTGGATCGTGTTGTGAGTGGGAAAGACGCTGTGCTCTCAGCCCTCGGCCACAAGAAATGGTTTTTCAAAACCACGATCCTTTCGGAGGGCACAAAAAACCTCATCACCGCAATGGAGAAACACGGTGTGAAACGATTCGTCTGTGAGACATCACTTGGAGTGGGTAACAGCAGAGGCCGTCTCGGTCTTTACTACACGCTCTTCGTCATCCCGTTCATCACGTACTTTTACTTCAAGGACAAAGAGTGTCAGGAAGAACTGATCAGAAACAGCTCACTCGATTGGGTTATCGTTCGGCCCGGGCAGTTAACGAAGGCCCCAAAACGAGGAGTCTACCGCCACGGCGAAGAGATCGGAAGTTACATCTTCACCGTGAGCATCTCGCGGGCCGATGTTGCAGACTTCATTCTTAAGCAGCCCACCGACAACACCTATCTGCGCAAAGCCGCTGGCGTGGCGTATTGACTTTGATGAATTTTGCGATTGGTCGATCCATTCTAAGTAGCCCTCCATCGCTGGTCCCGATCCTTTGAACCTGAACCAAAACTCACCCTCTGCGCGAGGCGGCCAGACGTAGGACCAGTTGGGACATCTTGCGGCCTCGCAGACCCGCTTGCCTTCCGCGGCGCTGTGAAAGACATGAGCGCTCTGCTCGAGTTGCTCGAGTGCCAGAGGAAGTCCGAGCTTGGATGCTCCGGCAATGGGAATCTCGCAGTTATCCCCGGCGGAAGTTCTTGTAGCTTGGCGTGTTCAAAAAAATGCACGATTCGACCCACCCTGTACATAATAATGAACGAGAATCTTGTTTTTGCCTGAGACTAGCAAGGGTTGTGGCCGGAAAGTCTCTCGAATTCTACTAGACTAGGGGGATTTTCCGCCTTTGGGATTAAGCTTTTCTGGCATCCATGTTGTCAATTGAGTAGGCTGCCCGCCAAAGTATGTGCAGAGACGACACCGCATGCGGAGGCCACTGGGGGTACTGGTTTGGGCTTCTCAGACAAAATACCCCGGCCTGAGGCGATGAGATTCCTCGTGATGCGCGGATTACGTAGTAACAGTTTCTCTCCCGCCTGTTGTTTTCTTCGCTTCGCCGGTTCTCACCGTAGACCCGGCTCATTAGCCATCTTGCGCATTTTCCGAAAGGTGGCCAACTATCTGACAAACAACCTGTCAGCAAACGGTGGTCTGCTATACTGGGGCAACGAGTTGGGAGTCTACAAAAGTTATTGGCTCAAAGGAGGAAGGGATATGAGACAAATGATCGTCGTTGCAATCATTCTCGCGTGCTCTTTCGCAAGTGCGGGATGCATGGTTGGCCAATATGCCCAGTACGACCGGGATCGTTCGGCCAAACAAGACACACTCGCCTCAATGACGAAGCAGGATGTCATCAAGTTGTCACAGGCAAAAGTCAGTGATGATGTAATCATCAGCCAGATCAAAGCCTCCCGTTCATACTTCCAATTGAGCACGCAGGATATCATCGATCTGGTCAATGCAGGAGTGGGCGAGAAGGTGATCGAGGCGATGATCAAGACCGAAGAGTCGGCGCGATACGCGATAAGGCCCCAGCGATACTACTACTATCCACCGTACTACTGGTATGGTGGTTATCCATATTGGTACCCTTGGTATCCCTCTATCTATCTGGGTTTCAGGGTCGGATACTACCGCCGCTTCTACTACCCATTCCATCACTACAGCCGGTTCTACGGTGGTCGTAGGTTTGGAGCCCGTCGTTGAATGTGAACGATTTCATGCATGTTCGTCTTGAGAGAATTCCTTAGAAAAAGATCAGAAGAATCCCATGTTGCCAAAATCAGGTGTGCGCAGCATCATTGCTGAGGTGGCCGTTACCTTCATAGCCTCGGTGAGCATCCTCTCTCTATATGGCTGCAGAACCATGGAGCTCGTGAGTACGTGGAAGGATTCCGAGCTTTACATTGACCGCGATAGCAGTGAATGGCAGCAAAGTCCAGTTGAAATTGAGGACAAAATATCGCTATCCGTTTCCAACGATAGAGATTACCTGTACCTATCCCTCACAACCCATGACCACGAGATACAGCGGAAAATGCTGCTCCAGGGCCTCACGGTCTGGTTCGATCGGGAGGGCGGAAAGGAGAAGCGATTTGGAATTCGCTATCCGCTTGGGTTGTTCGGACGGGGTTTCGGCTTCGAGCGATCTCGATACGACAGTCCCGAAAGCAACCCACGAGAGCGATTCGACTTCACACAGTCAGAATTGGAGATCATCGGTCCAGGCGAAGGGGAGCGCCAGAGATTCCCCATTAAAGGTGCCAAAGGGATCGATGTGAAAATCGACACCACTGGCAAAATCTTCCATTATAGACTAAAGGTCCCGCTGTGGGATACGCGTGAGCATCCCTATGCAATGATTGTGAAAGCAGGACAGACGATAGGCGTTGGCATCGACACTGGCAGCCCAGAAGAACGATTCGGACAGCACGGAATCTCTGGGATTGGTGACGGACCGGGAAACTTTCCCGGGGGACGACGCGGGGGTGCTCCTCCACAGGGACTTGGCGGAAGGGGGACTCGGGGCAGTAGACAAGAACTGTTGACGTCGATAAAGATATGGATGAAGGTGCGGTTGGCCACAAGGGAATCTGAGCAAGAGCAATAACTCAGTCAAGGTCCAAGGGATGCAGAGAATGCAGAATACCCAGTGCTTGTGTACGGATCAGAAATCAGAAAGGCTTCGCCATGCTCTCTTCACGAAGAAGGAGGTGTTAAAGTTGAAGAAACATTTGTTAGGCTTGCTGGCGATCGCACTCTTGGCTTGCCTCTTAACTTCCTCAGCTCGGGCGCAGGTCGGCTATTACTTCGGTCAGAACAAGGTACGGTACAAAGACTTCAATTGGGCCGTGTTTCGTACCAAACATTTTGACGTGCACTACTACCCCGATGAGAAGCAGGCTGCCCACGATGCTGCCCGCATGGCCGAGCGCGGGTATGCCTATTTGAGCAAAGTGTTCAAACACGACCTGAAAGAAAGGGTCCCGCTTATCTTGTATGCTTCCCTCAATGATTTTCAACAAACCAATGTGGTCCCTGAGCTGCTTGACCAGGGCACGCGTGGCGTCACAGAGAGTCTGAAAAACCGCGTCGTGATTCCTCTCACAGGCTCGTATCGTGATCTGAACCATGTCTTGGTACACGAACTTGTTCATGCCTTCCAATATGACATAATGTTTAACAGCGAAATGAAGAGCAAGAATTTCAATCCTCCTTTATGGTTTGTGGAGGGGATGGCAGAATATCTTTCTGTGGGTATGGATAACATCACTCGTACATGGGTTCGCGATGGATTGCTCAACGACAAGCTGTTAACTGTCTCGCAACTAAATGGTACCTCCGACATTCGTGTTTATCGGCTGGGCGAATCGCTGTGGCATTATATCGGTGAGACCTACGGAAAGGAAACTGTGGGGAAAATTCTTAAGACTGCTGTTGGACTCGGAGATGTCGATCGGGCGATAAAGAAAGACCTCGACATCGACTCGAAGGAGCTCACCCGGCGATGGCACGAGTTTGCTCGCAAGTTAACCGTCCCGCCGGATTCAACCTTGCCAAGCGTAGATCAAGTGGCAGAGCAAATGACTCGAGAGGAGGGCTATTACCATCGGCTCAACGTTGTGCCTGCCATCGACCCAGACGGAAAGCACGTTGCCTATGTTGCAAACAAAGATCTCAACGAGGACATTTATTTACTAAGCAGAGAAGAAAACGGAAACTGGAATGAAGTGCGGCTCGTTGAAGGCGGTGCGAGCAAGCAGTTTGAAACCTTGCGGTACTTTGAGTCTTCTATTGGCTGGTCACGAGACGGCCAGCGAATCGCGTTTGTTTCTAAGTCGGGGAAGGATGACGCACTGTATGTTATGAATCCTTACACGAAGGAGATTCAGTATAAATTCGTCTTCAAAGATTTAAGCGGATTGCAATCACCAACCTTTTCCCCAGCTGTTGACAGGATAGCCTTTGTCGGAATCTCCGGTGGCATCTCTGATCTCTATACTGTGAATCTGGACAACGGTGAATTGGGCCGATTGACAAACGACCGCTTTGCTGAGTTGCAGCCGCAATGGTCACCGGATGGCCAAGCGATTGTTTTCGTGACCGACCGCGGTCCGCAGACGGATGAAGAAAACCTTTTGTTCGGCAGTTATCAGCTGGCTTTGATTCACCTTGGCAGTAACAGGGTTGAAACTTTGACGAATCTGCAAGGCAACGCAACAAGCCCTCAGTGGTCACCCGATGGAAGAGAAATCACCTTTGTTTCTGACCACACTGGCATCTCGAACATTTATCGCCTGAGCTTGGAGGACCAACGAATCACACCGGTGACTTCGTTGCGCGATGCCGTAATAGGGATCACCGAAACGACTCCTGCTTTGAGCCGATCGGCTGATGGCAAGGTGATGGTCTTCTCTGCTTTCCACAAACAGAGCTGGAATCTTTACTGCCTTGATCTGACAAAATCGTCCGTGGAAACAACCCAGCCTCCTTTAGCCAACAACACCCTCGACCTCGCCAAAGGCAGTGGTGAAACTCCGAGTGGTGAACAAACCGGGCTGCCAGCGATTGCTGATCCTAACACTTTCTACGCTGAGTATCCGTTGGTTTCCTCTGATTCCATTGAAACACGTGACTACAAAAGCAAATTCAAATTGGACGCAATAAGCGTTGGCGGCGGGTATGATACTTACTGGGGCGCGGTCGGCCAGGCTCAATTCCTGTTCACTGATATGATGGGGAACCACACTTTTTACTTATCCTCCGCACTTCAGTTTACGAATCCCTTGTATTCGGATTGGGGCCTGACGTATCTGAATCAAGGGCACCGTGTTAACTTTGGCCTCCAGGCTTTTCAATCCAGTTTATTGTACACGGCATTTGCCAGTTATAACTCTTTGAGAGTTTTGCGGAACATTTATCGTGGCTTCAATGCTATTGCTGCCTATCCGTTCAGTAAGTTCTCCCGCATCGAGCTTTTCGGAGGACTCACATGGGTTGATCAAGATGTTGTGGTAGAGACTTACAACTTTAGTAGCCTTGACAGAGAGACTTATGATATCGGCCTCTATAAATATGCGCAACTGGGAGCGGCCTTGGTGTTCGATAACACGACCTATGGGTCACTTGGTCCCACCGGCGGCAGTCGCAGCCGTTTTTCGGCAGAGACAACCTTGCGAGATTTTCAGTTCACAAATCTAATTGCAGATTACCGGCGGTACTTCAAGGTTGGGCATCGTACGGTTCTAGCATGGAGAGCACTGGGAGGCGCAAGTCTGGGAGGCGACAAGCAAGTTTTCGGGATCGGAGGACCCTACACGTATCGTGGTGCAGATGACAACGCGTTGATCGGTACGAACTTCATTATCAACAATGTCGAATATCGGTTCCCACTATTTCCGTTCCTACCTGCGAGTTTCGATTGGCTGAGTGGTGCTGCTTTTTATGATGCTGCTGCCGCATGGGGCATTGACGCACCAGGATACAGCAAAGTGACTTTTCAACCTTTTACTTCCTCAGGTGGTTTGCGATTGAAGGATTTGAAAAGCGCTCTGGGCATCGGTGCGCGAATGAATGTCGGCTATTTTCTTCTGCAATTCGATTTGGCGTGGCCGACGGACTTGCAAAGCTTTGGCAAACCGGTACAGCTGTTTTCAATCGGAACGTATTTTTGATTTCTCTCAAACGGCCACTGGCCAACTTCAATTCCTGATCCAACAACTTAATTTAGTTGACTCGGAGGACTTATGACTGCCAAGCTCAAATCTGCTTGCTTACTGTTTCCCGTGCTACTACTGGTTAGCATACCGAGTTGCCAAAATGCTGATTTTAGCGCCAACACTAAAGTAGATTGGGATGCTTTCGAAAGGAACGAGCTTGCCGTGATTGACTTGGAGGACGCCATCGCGAATGTAGAGGACGCAACAGTTGAAAAACCTATAGCGATGAATCCGGTCTTTAGGCGTGACGGCCGGTTTTTCAGACATCCGAGATATCTCTTCCACCGAGGGAGCGACCTGAGACAAATCCTTCGCGACCTTGACGTTACGAAAGAGCAGATGGGGCAGATTCGGCAGTTTATCCGCGCTCATCGTGAATGTGTGAAGGACCCTCTGGAAGGACTGCGTGAGACGAGCGTGGGTATCATCGCAAATGCCAATGAGCAACGCAAGGCAATTCTCCAGGCACTCCGCAATGGGGAAATTACTAGGGAAGAGGCCAAAGAACAACTGAAACAGCTAAGTGAAGCTACTTGTGAAGCAATCCGAAATAATCCTGCCAGCGAGCCTTTTCTGCGAGCGATCTGCGAGTGCAGGTTGAGGCTGTTTGACAACATTCGCTCTGTTCTGAATGAAGACCAACAAGCCCGGTGGAATCAATGGGTATCAAGTCTTGATGGGCCTTGCTTTTGAAACTGAAGCTGTGATTTCGATACCATCCGCATGACTGGTCCGAAAAGCTTGCACAAACTGGTAAACCGGTTCTCGATGGGGAAAACAATCCTCTTTCTCTGCACTCACAATGACGGCCGCTCTTTTCCTGTTTCTTGTGATCAGATAACGATCGTACATTTCCTCAGCGGCCTTGACATGCTCAGTGAGTTGCCGCTTGGCTTCTATCATGGAGGGCGCGTTTGTGCTCATACTCAACCCAGTCATCTCTAATTCAAATCTAGACCTAATTCTGGACATCGTCAACGATTCGCCTCAATTCACACGGGAAGATCAGGGTAAGATCACTTCTTCATTAACTCCAAAACGGCGGTGGTCATCGCCATTACACCTGTACGGAGCGTTGGCTCCGGGGTGGGCGCGAAGGTACTAGAGTGGAGTGAGGGTAGGATTGTTCCTTCGATCCTACTCTTCGCCATGATCGCGGGATCAACGGCACCGATGTTGAACAGCACGAGCGGGATTTGATGTCCTTCAAGGCTCAACACGCCGACATCCTCACCGTACATCGCTGGATCGAGCTTCATGACGTTATCCTTACCAAGCGCATTCTCCCAGACCTTCGCAAGACGCTCTGTTAACTCCGGGTCATTGTAGACAGATTTCAACGCTGTCTTGTCCACTTTGACAATCGGCGCTCGGTCTTCTGGAATCCCTGCAGCGATGGCAACACCCTTCGTGATCCGTTCAATGGATGCAAGGATCCGGTTGCGAACTTCCTCTTTATACGATCTCACCGTGAGCTGGAGCTTCACGTCCTCGGGAATGATGTTGTGCTTCGTCCCACCGTGGATAGAACCCACCGTGACCACTGCGGGATCGAACGGATTGTTCTCCCGACTGACAATCGTCTGGAGGGCTAGGATTACCTGTGCTGCAAGGACAATCGGGTCTTTTGTCATTTGTGGCTGCGAGCCATGTCCGCCAATGCCGCGAATCGTGATGTCAACCGAGTTGACGTTCGCCCATCCGTACCCCGGGCAGTATCCGATTTTCCCGGCCTCGAGGCTTGCGTTGTCATGTAGAGCGAGAATGTAGTCTGGTTTGGGAAACCTTGCGTACAGCCCATCCCTCAACATGGCTTCGGCACCCAAGCCAAGCTCTTCTGCCGGTTGACCAATGAGGACGAGCGTTCCGTGCCATCGGTCCTTGACTAGAGCGAGAACCTTTGCGGTCCCAAGCAACGCAGTCACGTGAATATCGTGACCGCAGGCATGCATTACGCCGACCTCGAGCCCTTGATCGTTCTTCACTCTCACCCTGCTCGCGTATGGTAACCCTGTCTTCTCCTCAAGCGGCAGTGCATCCATATCAGCACGGACAAGGATCGTCGGTCCCGCGCCATTCTTGAGAACCGCAACAACGCCGTAGCACGTATAACCCGGCTCCTCGTATTTCCCGACCGGCTCGGTCACGGTGAACCCCGCCTTCCGTAGCTCGCCGGCAAGAAAGGCTGACGTCTTTTCCTCCTGTCGTGAAAGCTCCGGTGAAGCATGCAACCTCTTGTAGATCTCCACGAGACCGGGGACCTGCTGTTCGATAAGAGGGGCAAGCGGCTGCTGAGCCTGTGCGGATTCAATCCAGATGGAGCAAGAGAAAACTAGAATTGCAATGCGTGTGATCATAGATAACTCCCGAGTGTGTTAGGAAAAATTAGAATACGTGGTTCAGAATATTTCCAGTTGTTTTTCAGGAGTGTGAACAAAATGAGCAGTGCTAAGGTTAACCTCCTGCTCGTTTAGATGGTGCTTCTTGCATGTCAGATGGAAGAGATCTCGGATTGTCTCAGCGATTTCTCCTTCGCCGCGCATCCGGATTCCCCAGCGACTGTCACTCAGTTTGCCGCTCCGTACGGCTTTCAATCGGCTGATGACTTTCGCTTTCCGGTCAGGAAGGTTTCGCGACAGCCAGTCCAGAAAGATTTCTTTCACCGGTCCGGGGAGTCTCACGAGGATATAACCCGCACTCGTGGCTCCCCGCCTAGCAACTTCCCTGAGAATATTTGGCAACTCTTCGTCATTGAGCCCGGGAATGATTGGGGCGGCGTTTACTCCCACAGGAACTCCATTGTTGGCAAGAGTCTCGATTGCCTCGAGGCGCTTCTTGGGGGTAGAGGTGCGGGGCTCCATCATTCGAACTAATTCTGGATTCAAGCTTGTGATGGAGATCAAGACGTGGACAAGCTGTAACGACGCAAGCTCCTTCAAAATGTCGCTGTCCCGGGTGACGAGAAAGTTCTTTGTGACAATTTCCGCCGGATTCCGGTATTTCAGAAAGACCTCGAGACATTGTCGCGTGAGCTGCAATCTCCGCTCGATGGGCTGGTAGGGATCGGTGTTTCCGGAGAAAGCAACGACCTGCGCTTGCCAGCTTTTCTTCCTGAAGGTCTCTTCCAGCAGCCGCGGCGCGTCTGGTTTCACCAAGATCTTCGACTCGAAATCGAGGCCCGCAGAAAAGCCGAGGTACTCGTGAGACGGACGTGCATAGCAGTATGCACATCCGTGTTCACAGCCTCGATAAGGATTAATGCTGTAGGTGAAGTCGAGGTCGGGACTGTCGTTCTTCGCCAGAATAGAGCGTGAAGTATCTAGGAAGAACTCTGTCTGGATTTGACGATCGTCGTCCCACGGTTCTTCCAGCGGCTCGACGTGGAGCCGCTCAAAGCGATTCGGCGGGTTAAAGCTGGCACCACGGCCTTTGATAGGGCGATTCATGTTTCAAAAATAAGAAAGAAGGAGAAGGGTTGCAAATCACTCATCGTTTCAAGTCGGAGGTCTTGCTGGAGCTGTGCAGCCAGGCCTCTCATGTGCGATGTGCTCTGGTTCTGCGTCTTGCCTGTTGATCTCGTGCCTGCTGCTGCATTCGATCTAATGTTTTTCTATATTCTGCTCAGGACCGTCTAACTTCCCTGGTCGTCTCGAGCTGGACTTTGAACTTTCGTGCATCCCGTACGTAAACTTCACCAACAAGCATTGTCTCCCTCAAAATCCATCCAACTTCTACTAATCTGAGGTGCCACCATGCTCAAATTTCTTAAACCCGTGGTGCTCGTGGTTTTCGTGGCGAGCAACTTCGTCGTGGCAAAGGAAGCCCGCCTGTTGCGCTTCCCTGCCATCTACAATAATCAAATTGTTTTCACCTACGCAGGCGACCTGTATACCGTGCCATCAAGCGGCGGCGTTGCGAGAAAGCTCACGAACCACGACGGCTACGAGATGTTCGCCCGGTTCTCCCCCGACGGGAAGTGGATCGCCTTCGCCGGACAGTACGACGGCACCACGGAAGTCTATCGCATGCAGGCTGAAGGTGGCGTTCCCGAGCGATTGC
>JBBIJH010000004.1:0-46225 GCA_037446075.1 Ignavibacteriales bacterium | reverse complement strand
AGAACGGAGAGAGACAGCCGTTGGTGCTTTGAGGGGGCTCTTGGCGATGAGATTAGTGAGTGTCGCTGTGGTAGGGCTGCTCTTTCTGTTGCTGCGCGACTTGGCTGTGGAGGTATTGAATGCACCACCGGCTTTTGTTGACATCGTTTCTATTATCACCATTTACTTCGCCCTGAGAGGTGTAGCCTCTATCCTAATATCTTTCCACATCGCAAAGTTGCAAGCGCGCACGATTACTTTGACGGCTCTGGCCGTCAGAATTCTTGAGCTCCTCGGCGCTATGTATCTTCTCTCAGCGGGACATGGTTTGCGCGAGATATTCCTTCTTCTGATAGGTACTTCGCTTGTCCAAATCGCTGGATTATCCGTTTTCCTACGGGATTCGCTTCTTGGGAGTCAAATTGGAGGGAGCACTAGGCCGATGATTCTGCGTGGTGTGCAGTATTGGATAAACGGATTATTGGAGTTCGTTCTTGGGAAGCAAGCCAACATCCTCCTGCTCAGCTATTTTCTCGTGGGTTCACAAGCTATCGGGTTTTACGACGTCGCGATAAGCTTTGCCCACTTCATCAACTTTGGCTTGACAACGGGCCTTTATGGAATTTCTGTCGCCGCGTTTACAACTGTTGCGATCACGGATGAGAAGCTACTCCCCAGATACTGGGAATCAATGTCACGAGGACTTGTCCTAACAGTTGTCCCTGCATTCATCTTTGCAGTGGTATTTGCAGATGCCTTGATACCAGCTTTGTACTCTCCGGAGTACCAACCAAGCCTCCGTTTATTCCAACTATACGCCCTGTTTCTGGCTGGAACTCGGTTGCTAGGGGGCGGCACTGCTGCAGATTACTTACAAGCCTTAGGTAAGACACGAGCCCTGGTCTTCAGCAGTGGACTAAGCGGCTACGTGAACTTGATTCTTGCATTGATGCTGATCCCCCGAATCGGAGTGCTGGGCTCGGTGTACGCAATGGGGGTAGCTGCCCTCATCATTGCAGGAACCCATGCCGCTTACTCACGGAAGCTCTTGAATGTGCACCTCCCTATTAGGACGGGCCTGGTGGTTATTGGGAGCAGTGCCGTCTGCGCTGCGCTGACGAGACTAATTGTTTCTAATGTTGCTGGGATAAACCTTGTGGTTTCCCTCTGCCTATACCTTGCACTGTTCCTACTCATCTCGTATTTTGTCAAGCCTCTTTCTGCAGACGACGCCCAGCTAGTTCAATCACTCGGTGCACGCGTCTCTGCTATTGCTAACTTATTCGTGCGCCCTCGAGCTGTGACTGTACACTTAAATGGATCAAGGTTAGAGCTGACCGACCGTCAGAAATTCGCTTTCGCGTGGATGCCAGAATCGCGGGTTGCAGTAGATGTAGGATCATCTTCAGCACCACTTTGCTTCGCCATCGGGATGAAGTCTTCAACTGCTATCGCCGTTGACATCGGTTGGACGGCGCTGCAGAAGCTGAGGCACACCGGTTGCCCCGTTCATCCGGTTGAGGCTTCCGCTCTAAGGCTCCCTTTCACTTCCAATTCAGTGGATACCGTGTTTCTTCTCGATGTACTCGAGCACGTGCGTAAAGATGAACAAGTGATTGGGGAGGTGCATAGGATACTGCGTCCAGGAGGCACGCTGATCCTGTCCGTACCCCACAGAGGGATATTTCGATTTCTTGATCCTCAAAACCTTCGGGCGCGCATGGATGGCGCGGTTGATCCCTCGAAGATACATCGGCACTACTCAGATAGCGACCTCTCACAACTGCTGTCTCTGAAATTCCGCGTTCTGCGAAAGCACTACGGGGGTCTGTTCCTGTACCCGATGACCTTTGCCGTCAACAACTTTTTCAATAAGCATCTCAAGCTTCATTGGGATCGGTTCTTCAAGAAATTAGGTGACCTCGATAATGATGTTTCGTGGGGGAAGTGGAGTTATAATGTCATCCTCCTGGCAAAGAAGCTCTAGAGTGGTTTCCGTCCTTCTCCTTCACGTCCGGTGTCTCCTCTGACAGGGCCACGATGGCATCTCTCAGTCCCTCGTTGCTTTCCTCCCCTTACAAGCCAGAGGAATCTGCCAGGGCTCTGAGACGTGCTTGGACGCTTCTTGGGGCCCTCTGCTTCTATATTTGCTTCTCTCTTGTTCTACTGCGGGTTTTTCCCCCGCCACTGCCGGACGAAATGTATTTTGCTCCGGCGGCTCACTCCCTTTTTGAACACGGTGAGTTAAGAACTCCAGTCATTGCTGGACTTGAGCGGAGGACTTTCTGGATGCCGCCGGCTTACTATCTTGCACTGGGGATTTTCTTTCAAGTTTTTGGCTATGGATTTGAGTCGCTGCGGATCTTTTCGATTTTGTGCGGGTCAGTGGTAGTTGCCTTGACGTACATTCTCGGCAGGCAACTTCGGTTACCGTTTCCGATTCTTGCTCTGGTTCTGTTGCTCACTGTAGTCGACCCGTTCTTCTTGCGCTACTCCAAGCTGGGGAGAATGGATAGCTTCACACTCGTCTGGATGATGTCGGCATTAGTGGCGCATCTCGCGTGGCTCCGTGATCTGAAAAAGCGATGGAACGGAGCCACTCTCCTATTGGGCGCTCTTGCTGTAGCTTCTCATCCGATCGGGATTGTCGCTCCGGTTGGTCTTTTCTTGCACCGGCTCATGCTATATCGCCACAGGGCAATCAGCAGGCTTTCTCTTTGGGCTCCCGTGTTCTCAGTTGCTTTTGTCGGTCTAGCGTTGGCTTTGTATTGGGCGCGCGATCCTCAAGAGTTTCTTGCGCAGATGTCATTTCAATTCTCCAGAAAGTTTGAGCGAGGCGTTGCCCAGTCGATTTACAATTGGGCTATTCGCTACCGAACCCTTCTTTTTCTGCTTGGTCCCTTGGCTATTTCGATAGTGTTTTCTGTAAGGAAGATGTTTGCAGAAAATTGGTCAACCCGGGAGGTACCCGTAGTCATCTTCACGGTTCTAACGTGCTCTGTTAGTATTCTTAGCTTCGAGTTGTTCTATGTACTGTACTATGTGCCAGTTGTGGCACTCACAATCGGGCTCGCGTTTGTCACCTCCATCAAGGACTGGGCGCCTCGATTTAGGCAATTAGCAAGATTGCTCGTCTTCGGAGCGATAGCAAATGCCCTTCTCTTCGATGGATACTTTTCTTATCTTTATCTTGTCGAGCTGAAAAACGCAACAGTGGTTTCTCGGGTAGCCCGCGAGGTGGAGCAATCAATTCCGGCGCAATCAAATGTCCTTCTCCTAGGGGCTCCAAACTTATACTGGGACCTTAGGAAGATTCGGCATGATCTTTCCTTTTTCGACCCATTTGCAATCAATTCTGCTCGGGAGAGACAAATGTTGGAGGAGATCAACGTCGTTGTGGCGACGAGAGCCTTCCGATCCGATTACGATGAATACATAACTATGCAAACGCAAAGACTCTTGGAAGCTTTCTTCAGAGAGGGCAAGACGCTGAAGCTAGTGGCTGCCTTCGGTTCGGAAAGGCCCTTTGCGTACAGAGGTAGTGTCTTCATCGTGGAACCAATTCATTAAAAGCAACTTAGCGACTCAGTTCGGTCCGTTTCACAGGACTTCACTATGGGGAGACTTTCTCGATTTTTAAGGGGTCTTTGGGGCTTCATCTACAACTTCTTTATCTGCTATTTTGTTGATCGTCCGCGCAGAGTAGCGTTTGTGAACTCAGTCCTCTCCTTTCACAAGCGCCAGCAACTGAGGAAGGTTTTTCCTTCGGTGGAATTTACAGATATGTTTCCACCGATTGAACCTCTCAGGATAACATTTGAAAAGTACTCGTACCGTGCGGGGAATGTTTCCTTTTCCGAGCTTGCCATTCTTGCTGCAATAGTCAAGTCAACAAAGCCGCGGGCGATCTTCGAGTTTGGCACGTATGATGGAAATGCGACTCTTCAATTCGCGCTCAATGCACCTGAAGGCTCAGTCGTATACACCGTGGATTTGCCGCCTACAACTCGTAGAACGAGGCTGAGGCTCGACTCCGGTGACCGTCTTCTCATTGATTCAGTTAGAATTGGTGAACGTTTTGCCGGCACAGAAGCTGAAAAGAAGATTCGCCAAATCCTCACGGACTCGGCTGTATTTGACTACTCTCCGCTGAGGGGCAAGATCGATCTGATCTTCATCGACGGGTCGCACTCATATGAGTATATCCAAAATGACACCCAGCGGGCTCTTGAACTGTGCGCCCCCCATGGGACAATCATCTGGCATGACTATCTTGTCTGGAACGATGTTACTGATTTCTTGAACCGGCTGAGCACGTCTCTTTCGCTAAAGCATCTGAAAGGAACGAGTCTCGTGCTCTATCAGTGTACGCATTAATTGAACCCGCAGAATGTAGTTCGGGAAAGCTATGCCGTGGTGAAGACGGAGTCTAGGGATCTACTGATTCTGCTCCTGCTCCTAGTAAGCAGCAGGATCCTCCTCTATGAAGTGACGGGATACACAGCCGACGATGCATTTATCACGTATAGATACGCGGAGAACCTTGCGAGCGGTAAGGGGTTTGTATTTAACGCAGGAGAGAAAGTACAGGGAACAAGCTCGCCTCTCTACGTCCTCGTTCTTGCATCTTTTGGGGAACTCTTCGGTTCTGCAGCGATTCCCGTTGCCTCCCGCCTCTTCTCCCTCGCAATGGATGTTGTTTCACTGATCTTCCTGTGGCACCTTCTTTCGTCGTTTAACAACTTGACCCGGTTCCTTGCTTGTCTACTCTTTGCTGTCTATCCAAAGGTAGTTTTGATTGGTATTTCCGGAATGGAAGCATCTACTGCAGTGATGCTGATGCTAGCGTCACTGTACTCCCTCCGGAACGGGCAGGTAACGGCCACCTTCATACTGTTTGGCTTGCTATTTCTGTGTCGAATCGATTCTGTCCTTTGGATTGCCTTGTGCGTACTTTGGCAGCTCTGGACTATGAAGCGACTCGCCCTGCGCCCATTCCTCTGGACGGGGGCGGTTTATGCGCCTTGGGTGTTCTTCTCAATATATTATTTTGGTTCTTGGGTTCCACACGCTGTCGTTGCGAAAAGAATTAGCTGGGATCATCTGTTTCCGTCTTTCGACCCGCTGAGAATTCTCCTTGGATACTTTCCATTTCAGGCTTTACAGGGATTCTTAGCTGGTTTCCAGTTGTTCCTAATCATCCTCTTTCTTATCCCGGTTTTGTGGGGATTTATCCATGCTGTTCGGTCGAAGAATCTTCTCGTGATTTTCCCTTCCTTCTTCCTTACCTACAATTTAGCCTTCTCCTTCGGGAGGGTAGTAATGGCTGATTGGTACTATCTTCCCGGTTATGTTTCCTACTTTGTCACACTTGGATATCTTCTCGATCACCTCCAGTCGAGGTTTGCTGCACTTGCCAACCGGAGGCTCGCAGAGCGATTCTTGAAGACATCGGCAATCATAGTTTTGGTCCTGTTGCTTTTTGTAGGGGTAGTGCGCTGGACCAAGAACCCCGGTGGACTCTTTCTTCGCCAAAACAAGGGGTTGGGAGTCTGGTTGCGGAAGCACGCTTCGCCGGGTGCTCACGTTCTCTTGGAGCCAATCGGAGTTGTCGGATGGGAATCTAAGTTATACATCGATGACTATATTGGTCTTGTCTCACCAGAGGTCCTGTCCTATCGAAAGCGGTTTCCAAATTCAGATGCGTGGTTTGGGAACTATATTAAGGCTAAACAGCCAGAATTTATAGTGCTTCGGAACTGGGAGGTTCCTCGCAACGCTCTCTTTCACGGGTACGGGGACGGGTTGTTTCGCAACGACGAAGACAAGAAATGGTTTCACTCTACCTACACAGAGGTAATTTGGAATCCGCAGCCAGCAATTCGAGATTCGGTATACCTAGTACTCTATTTACATGTGCCCAAACGAGAGGGGGTAAAGGAAAAAGAAAAGTGAACATCCTCGTTGCTCAAACAATCTTCCTTGGCGATTTGGTTCTAACAATCCCCCTTCTTCAGCATCTCCGACACGCCTATCCTGATGCCCGTGTTGACGTCCTCGTGGCGAAAGGATTCGAAGGGCTCTTGGCTTCTCACCCAGCGGTCTCCTCGGTATTGACGTACGACAACCGTGGAAGTGACCGCGGCTTATTCGGTGTATGGCGAATTGCCCGCCGCCTGAAGCAGAATGGGTATTCGATCGCTCTGGTACTCCCAGGCTCAATTCGCACAGCCCTCGTGGTGTTTCTAGCTCGTGTCCCTCGGCGCATCGGCACCGATCAGAGTTCTGGACTTCTCCTCTTTGCAGACAGGGTGAAGTTTCCTCAAGAGCTGAGATCGTCAGCTCATGCTCGGCCCATTCTCTTTGCCGAGCGAATCTGGCATGCTTTGGGAGGCAAAGGGAGCTTTGTGTCGCCGTTCTTTACGGACGTCGTTTCCCTTAACCCCGAGTCTGATGCCATCCGACGGCACCTGCAACTTCTTTTCCCACTTGGGATTAAGATCGAGGAGACCTTGCTTCAGCCCAAGCTCTACCCATCTCCCACAGATCAAAAACGAGTCGATGAGTTTCTATCGGGCAAGTCGAGTCGGGACATGGTTGCAGTCGCTCCTGGTTCAGTCTGGGCTACCAAGCGGTGGCCTCTTGATTGTTACGGGTCACTCATTTCCGGTCTTATCCAGGGAGGGTGCACCGTTGTGCTGATTGGCGGACATGAGGATGCCGAGTTGTGCGAGCGTCTCGCCCGGCAATCTCCATCGGATAGAGTCCTAAACGTGTGTGGCCGCTTCACCCCACTGCAATCCGCGGAGATGCTACGCAGATGTGGGGTACTCGTGACGAATGACTCTGCGCCCATGCACATCGCTGCCGCTGTCGGGACGCCATGTGTTGCGATTTTCGGTCCTACGGTGCCCGAGTTCGGGTTCGCCCCCTTTGGCTCTCAACACGTCGTCATTGAGCGGAAGGCGCTGTGGTGTCGGCCCTGCACACCACACGGCGGTGCTCGCTGCCCAATCGGGACGCATGAGTGCATGACTGAGATATCTGTAGGCGAGGTATCTGGCGCTGTTTTCCGTCTTCTCGGGCGAGCAGTATCATAGACGTTTTGTTCTCAGATGAAGATTCTTGCTGTAGACCATAATGCCATCCGTTCTTTGGACCGTGGTCTCTACCGCGCACTGAACGGGCTGCACGGGAACCAAATCTTTCTCCTTTTGCCTTCCTCGTGGCAAGAACTTTTCGGGCTGGTTCGATTCGAGCCCGAAGAAAGCAGTTTACCGGTGTTTGCCAGCAGGACCCTCTTCACCGGAAGATCACACCGGGCAATCTACCTTTCCCTCGGCAGATTCCTGAAGCAGCTCCGTCCTGACATCCTCTGGATCAACGGGGAACCTGAGAGTTATCTGGGCTGCCAAGCAATCTTGCTCAGGGATAGCCGTTCTCCAAAATCTAAAGTGGTTTTTACCTCCTACCGCAACATCGATTACACCAACAGTAGATTTCCGTACAAGCTTGCTTGGCTCAACGCGTTAGCGGAAAGGTATGTCCTCTCGCACGCAGATCACTGCATCGCCCACAATCAAACAGCAAAGGAGATTTATCAGAGGAAGGGATTTGAGGCGGTGACCGTTATTCCACCCGCAGTCGACACGCAGGTGTTCAGGAAGACATGGGATTCAAACATCAAGAGCCAACTTGCGTTGAAAGGTTTTGTCATCGGTTACTTTGGAAGGTTCGTTCCGGAAAAGGGAGTGGATGTTCTCCTTCGGTCGGCAGCTCTGCTTGATTTTGACTTTACACTTCTCATCGCCGGAGGAGGTCCTGCAAAAGCTGGGTGGATGGAGTTGGGACATGAGCTTGGCCTTGAGAATAAGATCGTTTGGACTGGCCCTCTGAGGCACTCAGATCTTCCGCGCTACTTGAGCTGTGCAGACGTGGTTGTACTTCCATCGAAGACCACGGACTACTGGAAGGAACAATTCGGGAGGATTTTGATCGAGGCTATGGCATGCGAGGTGCCGGTGGTGGGGTCGAACTCCGGAGAGATTCCAAACGTCATCGGCGAAGCAGGAGTTGTGTTTCGAGAAGGAGATGTCGATGACTTGCGTCGCTCGCTTCTCGCGCTTCATGCTGATCCTTCCAAAAGGATGGAGCTTGCTGCAAAGGGACTGGAGAAGGTCAAGAAGCAATATGCGGTTCCCGTCGTCGCACGACAGTACTATGACCTCTTCAAAACCCTCTCGACTCAACCCTAGGCGATAGCCGTGTTCCTTCCGCAGGTTCTCACCTTTCCGTGCTTCTCAAACATCTTCCTATTTTCGGTTGCTGAGGCCGAGCTTGTGGAGTGCGCCCGAAATTCAGTTGTTATTTACCTACTCAATCTTTATATTGTTTGAAAATTGAGCCTATCCCGAAGATGAGGTTCCTGTATAATTGTTTGTTGTTCATCAAGAGAACTCTCTCCTTCATACGTGGGGAGAACGACCTTCCCAGAGGGAGCATGAAGCGGATTTTAGTCATCGAACTCACAAAACTCGGAGATCTTATAGTATCTCTTCCCCTGTTCCCAGCTCTCAGAAATTTTTTCCCGCAAGCTTCTCTCTGGGCGATGGTACAGCCAAGTCATGCGAGTCTTCTCAAGCTTCTCCCTCACGTCGATGGTGTCTTCGCTTCCCTGCCCTCCTTGCGTTTTAGTCAGTTCCTTCAGACTGTTCGAGAGATCCGGCTTAAGAGATTCGATCTTGTTGTCAGCGCAAGCCCATCGGTTCGCCATGGGCTCCTTGCTCTTCTCAGCGGAGCAAGATACAAGTGTGGCTACCTTGACTACAGCCGTGCAAAAGTGGTCCATCTGCAATCGCATCGGGTGCTCTCGATAGGCTTCTCTCTCGCGAATCGGGCCTCGGAGGGTGTTCGAAGCATCGGCAAGCGGGTGGAGCATCTGACGATGGCGTTAGGAATGCCGACTCCACCGCAGTCCGACGCTATCGGGTTCCTAAGACCTCTGATAGAGGCAAAGAAGCTGCCCAGTGATGCTCAAAGATTCATAGACGACCAGACCTACGTTGTTGTCCATCCTTGCGCAAGCTGGAGTTATCGCGCCTGGCCGCTGAGCAACTTCAGGGAACTGATCAGCCGAATTATCGACTTTACTTCTGATCGTGTCCTCGTTATCGGCTCTGAGGGCGATCGGAGCTATCTTCTTCCGCTTATTCATGAATTCAGTGAATACCCACGGGTTAGCTTTGTCTTAGGACTTGACCTCAATCAGCTTGCAGCTGTGATTGCTCGCTCACGTTGCTTTATCGGGAACGACTCCGGTCCTCTGCACCTCGCGGCTGCAGTCGGGACGCCGATTGTGGGACTCTTCGGACCTGCGCCACCTGAGCTTACAGGCCCTCGCGTAGGAGCCGACTCATTCCTCTATAAAAAACTTGAATGCAGCCCATGCGATCAAGAGGATTGCATACGAAAGTGGGCTCCGTGTATGACGCTGATCTCGTTAGACGAGGTCTTTGAGAAAGTCAAGCAGTTCTATCTTGCTGATCATGAATCTCGGGTGAGGATGGGGGCGTGAGGCGCGTGAATGTTCTTGGTGTAGCGATTGACCCCTTCACGACTGCATCATTGAATGGCCGCGTTGAGCAAATTCTTGAGAACGGCTCAAGGGCTACGCTTGCTTATATCCACGTTCATGGCATCAACTTGGCATACAATGACGAACGGCTTGCCGAGTTTTTCAATAGCGCCGACGTTGCTTACTGCGATGGGGAAGGGGTGCGGCTCGGAGCGAAATTGCTGGGTTCTCAGATTCCCGAGCGAATTGCACTGACAGATTGGGTTTGGGATCTTCTCCGAATATGCGAGTTTAGGGGAGCCAGTGTCTATCTGCTGGGTTCAAAAAGTGAAGTTGTCGGCGATGCTGCGAAGAGAATAAAGGAGAGATTTCCCCAGCTGAAACTTGTCGGCTGCCATCATGGTTATTTCGAGAAGGATGGCCCTGCCTCCGAGAAAATCATTGAGGAAATTAATCAATTGCGCCCGGCGGTTCTCCTTGTCGGTTTTGGGATGCCGCTTCAGGAGCAGTGGTTGATGAAATATCGAAACCGACTCAATGTCAATTTAGTCCTCACTGCTGGTTCCTGCTTTGATTATGTCTCGGGTCGGAAGCGGCGCTGTCCCCGGTGGATGGCCCGGCACGGACTCGAATGGCTCTATCGTCTGGTCCACGAACCGAGGAGACTTTTCAAACGGTACGTCTTTGGCAATCCGCTCTTTATCGCACGTGTGTTGAGAGCCGCTATCGGACAGAAAAAAAAATAACCAGGGGAGAAAAGTGATTTTCAGGGGGAACAAGCCAGTAACTCATTCTGCAGAGTTACTCAGCCTGCCGAGCAGGAGGATCCTATTCTTCAGCCTGCTCTTGTATCTTGCTATCACGCAATGCTCGTCCGCTCGTGATGGGCGAACCACCGTTTCTATCCTCTCTTCTGACAATTCAGGAATCAAGTTTCAAGTCCTACCAGGCTCGTATCCTCAAGACCCGGTGACTGTTCAAGGCAGAACTTTCCTCCGCTTTGAAGGTGCAGCCTTTGACGAAGGAGATCAAGGAAAGCCGTTGTTGCCGACGGATGGCGTTTTGCTCGGTATCCCCGTGGGTGCCAGAGTTACACTCGAGCTTGTGCAATCAACGTACGAGACCATTCCCGAACAGCTTGTGGCGCCGGTCCCGCGGATTCAACTGGATGAGGACAGGAACGCTCACGAAGATTACATCGTTGATGAAGCAGCGTACTCAAGCAATACCTGGACTCCCCCAGAGGTAGCAAGCCTGGACGGGGTCTCGGAGCTGCGGCACCAGCGTGTGGTGAAGGTTTTGTTCCACCCATTTCAATACAATCCCGCTACTCGTCAGCTTAGAAAGCTTACCTCCCTCACGCTAAACCTGCGATTCACTTTTCCGCCAGTAGAAGACGAAACTAAATCCTTCCGATCTGTGAGGAGCGATCCATACTTTGAAGAGGTCTACAAGAGTCTTCTATCGAACTACGAAGAGGCAAAAAAGTGGCGCGCTCGACCAGTATCAAGCGATCTGGGTGGGATCAAGGTGGATACTCTCCGGGACTGGTTCGACCCGACTCGGCCTTATCTTAAGCTTTCGATTGTGAGGGACGGTCTATACAAAATAACAGACAGCGACATCTACGCGGCAGGAGTGGATCCGAGCACGATTAATCCACGCACGCTGAAGCTGTATCATCGCGGTCTTCAGGTTCCCGTCTACCTTGAGGGAGAATTTGACGGGAAGTTCAACGTAGGCGACTATATTGAGTTCTATGCCCGACGCAACTATGGAAAAGGTCAGTACTTCGATCGCTATACGGATACAAGTGCCTACTGGTTGACCTGGGGTGGTGCAAATGGGATGCGGATGACACTGGAAAGCACAGACTCGAGCGGAACTCCTGCCACGTATTTCATGAAGACAATCCATCTTGAACAGGATCTGAATTACTATTACGGCTATAGCGAGGTGGAGATTATTCAACCGGAAGATGTGAGGGGAGAAGGATGGTTCTGGAATGAATTCTTTCCCGGCACAACGAACTCGTACAGTTTCTCGCTGGAGGGAATCCACACTGCAGCAGGGGTCAACGCTTCCATCCGTGTGCGCTTCAATGGCATGAGTCAGCATTTCACGACACCCGACCACATCGCAAAGGTCACGTTGAACGGAACCATCCTTGGCCAGGTGGAATTTGACTTTAACTACGACACGGTCTTCACTGCAACTTTTCCCCCATCGGTTCTCAGAGAAGGCTCGAATAGTTTGACGATTCAATCACTTCCCACGCAGGCGCAAGTGAATAAGTTTTACATGGACTGGTTTGAGATCTCGTATCCCAGTCAGTTCAGAGCAAGTTCAAACGAACTCACTTTTACCTCTGAAGCGACTTCTGGTCCGGTGCTGACACGATACACTGTGTCGAACTTTCAATCAAGTGCAATTGATGTGTACAACCTGTCCGATGGAAAGAAATTCGCCGGTGGCATCATTGCCTCCCAGGGAGCGCGGACGTATTCCATCACGTTCCGCGATACAGGGTCCACAAGCAAGCAGTACATCGTGGTGGTTGAATCTCAGAAGCTTAAACCAGCAAGAGTTGAAAGGAAACAATTCTCAGACATCCGCATAAACCCGGCGGGGGCAGATTATATCATCATTACGCACGTGCTCTTCAAGCAAACCGCGCAGAGGTTAGCTGATTACAGGGCTTCTCAGTTAAGTCTCCGAACATCGGTGATTGATATTCAGGATATTTATGATGAGTTCAATTTTGGGATTTTTAATCCGGAGGCGATTAAACCTTTTCTCCGGTACGCATATGAGCGATGGCAAAGTCCCGCTCCAACATTTGTCCTGTTGCTGGGGGATGCATCATGGGACTTCAAGTTCTTGCGCAGCAACACAGTCAAAAGGAATTTTGTCCCGGCCTACGGGAATCCACCGACCGACAACTGGTTTGTCTCTTTCGACTCTGGCAGCGTCGTTCCGTCAATGTTCATTGGGAGGATCCCGGCTGAGAATTCGGTTCAAGCGGAGCAGGTGGTGGAGAAACTCATCCAGTACGATCGAACACCTCTCGGCGAGTGGGTGAAGAACTTTCTGTTTATCACCGGGGGAAATACTGATGGAGAGAAATTGAGCTTCAACAGTCAGGCGGAATCCTTTATCAATGCTTATGTGACCCCTGCACCGGTTGGCGGTACGCCCTTTCGTGTGTACAAGACGACAGATGCCATCATCGATGGTGAAAACAAGCAACTCATTCAAGACATCATTAGCGAGGGAACGCTCTTCCTCAACTTCATCGGCCACTCCGGCGGTCGCATCTGGGGAGTGGATGCTGGTGATCCAAATGCACTTCGCAATACGAACGGCCAATTCGTGTTTATCTCCAGCGTTAGTTGCAACGTGGCGGCGTTTGCTGACCCGGTTCAAAACGTTCTCACCGAGGACTGGCTTCTGGCCAACCAGAGGGCGGCCATTGGGGCCTGGGCAGGCTCCAGTCTTGGCTACATCGATATCGGTCGGATCCTGACAGACTCCTTCTTGCGGTCAATGGCGAGAGATACGGTCCGGAATATGGGGAAGTTAACGACCATTGCACGCATCGATCTCTGGAAGGTTTCGCCCACCTCTCCTCGAATCATTGCTGGTGTGGGTTTACATCCACTTCTTGGCGATCCGACCGCGGCATTGGCTTTGCCAACGATGCCTGAGCTGGAGGTCAGGGAGCCAAACGTGTCATTTCAGCCCGCTGTCCCAGCGGAAGTCGATAGCATAGTCCGGATTCGCGCGACCATCAAAAACTTCGGCCTGGTTCCCCGGGATAGCGTTCAAGTGAGACTGGCAGATAATTTCAATGGAAGCAATCTGCCAATTGGAAGAGGGACGTACAGCCTGCCGTCCATCGGCACGAGCGATTCTCTGATTGCGCTCTGGGATGTCCTTGGAAAGGCGGGCAATCACGTTGTCTCGGTACAGATCGACCCTGCGAACCGAGTCGTCGAAGTGAGCAAGCTAAACAATCAAATCGAGTTGCCGGTTCAAGTCTTTGCCAGCAAGATTCTGCCTCTAAGGCCAGCGCCTTCCTCGGTTGTGCCCAGAGGCTCACAGGTTCTGGAGATAAACAGCCCTACGACCTCTCCCAGCGCCCTTCTAAAATATTTCTTTGAAGTCGACACCAGCGCGCAGTTTAACAGTCCGCGAAAGGTTGCTTCTCCGGCAATCGACGCGGGCGTTCTCACTTCCAGATGGACAACCCCCCCATTGACAACGGACGGCCTCTACTACTGGCGTACGCGCAGTTATGACGGGAGAGATACGAGCGCCTGGATGGTGTCATCGTTTCTTATCTCTGCTTCCGCTCCGCCAGCGGGGAAAATTCGGTGGAGCCAGAGAAGTCGAGATCAGTTTACAACAGGAGAAAACTACCAAACCGAAGTCACCGATTCGGGTGTAACGATTGTACGGCTGGGGGGAATACCCATCTATGTCCGATCGTTGGGGTATCGGAACAATGCCGACCGGGACTACTATAGTATCATCAGAGTTGGGCCCCAAACTGCGACTGGCCTCTGGTGGGAAGTAGGAAGCGCATTCATGGTGGCCAGGATCAGTGAATTGAGTGGAGAATTTCAACACCGACCGTTCGATGTTCAAAGTTCTACCAGCCTTGCCGACAGCATGGCTCGGTATCTTGCACAGATTTCTCCAGATGATTTTATTGGGATCACCGTAATCTTCGATGGATACACGAACGTCAATGAGAACCTCTACCTCGCTCTGGAATCCCTCGGCGCGCAACAGATTCGATCGGTGCGACCGGGAGAATCCTGGGCCCTGCTGGCACAGAAACGAACAGGGTTCGTTCGTGAAAGTTATAGCAAGGACGGCGTTGCCGAGGTTAGCTATGTTATCCCCAGCTACTACCGCGCTCGGGTGGGCAGACTGAAAACAGGGAAAATCGGGCCAGCGAGACGCTGGAATTCAATCAGTTGGGAAAACAACGCTCCCGACGCGGGGACTGATATCTCCTTGAGAATCATCGACGCGAGGACAAATGCTGTTATCGATACTCTACCGAAAACCATTTTGGTCGCCGACCTCAGTGGGATTGATGCGAAGATCTATCCAGCCCTGAAGCTCCAGGCTTTCCTGTACAGTAATTTCGGGACTGCGACGCCGGTACTGAAAACTTGGTCCGTCGATTACGAAGGCCCACCTGATCTAGCCATTGCACCGCAGCTGGTTAGCATAAAGCGAGATTCTGTCCTTGAAGGCGAGCCAATAGAATTCACGGTAGAAGTCCATAACATCGGCTACACAACAATGGACAGTCTGAGAGTAAATTTTTATACAGTTGGTCCAGGTAACACGCGGCAGCTATTCGCTTCGGTACGTGTGGATACTCTCGAGGCGGAGCGGTCAAAAACTGTTGCAGCATCGTTGAATACTGTAGGTCGTCGTGCCACGCAGACACTCGTCGTAGCCCTTGATCCGCTCGGCCAGCCCGAACTTTACGACATCAATAATACCGCCACTCGGACTTTTTATGTCCGGAAAGATACCGTCCCGCCGGAGCTTCAGGTTACCTTCGACGGCCTTCCGATCGTCAGCGGCGATTATGTGTCGGCACAGCCGACGATTCTCGTCAGGCTCTTCGATAACAGTCCACTTGCCATTCGGGATACCGGGAGTGTGACGCTCCGACTTGACAACCGACGGATTCTTTATGCAGGGAATCCTCAGATCACGTTTGATTCGACGGTGAGTGGTAACAAAAAAGTCGAAGTTCAGTTCCGACCCACGCTGGAAAAAGGAGGACACACACTTCTTGTTGACGCACGAGATGCTTCGGAGAACTTGGCGGGCGGCGCGACTTATCGGGTGGATTTCAGTGTCGAGACGACCCCTCAGCTCCTGAACGTCTATAACTACCCCAACCCCTTTCCATCCGAAACCGATTTCACCTTCAACCTCACTGGAGCACACCTTCCTGATAACCTCACGATCAAAATTTACACCGTCGCTGGGCGTTTGATCCGATCCATTGAAGTGCCGGTAAGCTCCCTGCGCTTTGGGTTCAATCGAGTCCGTTGGGATGGGCGCGATAACGATGGGAATGAGGTGGCGAATGGTGTCTATTTCTACAGCCTTGTCTTAAAGAATGGAGAAAGCACGGTCGTTCAAACCCAGAGGATGGCGAAGGTGAGGTGAAGAGGCTCGGGATCACAACCTTCGCTCCTTATCACTTCAACAACACCATCGGTCGTGTCAGGGTTTTTCCAGCGCTGGAGAGCACATAGAAGTAGAGGCCGCTTGGGAGTTTGGATCCAATGAACCGAGCGCTGTATATTTGTCCCGCCACCGCATTCCCCTCGAAGAGGCTCGCGACTTCCTGCCCTAGGATGTTGTAGACCTTCAACGATGCGTGGCTGCTCTGCGGTACGATGAACTCAATGGTGGTCGTAGGATTGAACGGGTTTGGATAGTTCTGCGCAAGGACCACCTTGTCTAGCCCCATACCAACGGTGACTTCCATCTCGGGAAAGGTCTCGGATTTTCCGTTCAGATCAATCTGCTTCAAGCGGTAGTAGTACTTGCCGAATGGGACCGATCGGTCGATGTAAGAGTAGGAGTATGGCTCTAAAGTTGTTCCATGTCCAGGGACAAAGCCAAGTTTCGTCCACTCGCCCAACTCTCCGCGTTTTCGGTGGACCTCAAAGCCGTAGTTGTTAGTCTCGGAGACTGTGATCCAAGCTACCTCCACTTCCTGGTCCCGGACAACGTATGCCGCGAATGATGCAAGTTGGATAGGAAGTGGGGAGGTAAGTGTGAGTGCGAGGATGTGAGCGACGCCGGCATCCGCATCGTTCGACGCTGTTGCCGTCTTTGTTCCAGTGGCGCCCGCCACCGGCTGGCCTACATAGCTCATCTCAAGTGAGAGTCCCGCAGCGTTTGGAACTGCACGCGAAGCGACGTCCACTGCCTCGGTCATGCCGGTAGGCGCGGTCCAGGTTGCTGCGGATGAGAAGCTGTGTGCCGTGACGAGTAACGTATTGTCGATGGTCGTCGTCACACTCGGAGTGCTATGCGTAAGGGCAGAGGACGTTGCTTGGCCATTCTCGACGTTTATCGGTGAGGTAGTACTTACGCCCCAGAAAGTCATGATTCCTCCAGCCGATCCGGTGGAGGTGTTAAATGTCCATGAGTAACTCGCAGGTTCGCTCTCCCCAGCAACCTTTCGGTAGATGGCTTGCGAGTTCGCGGCGCCAGAGGCTTGGTCGGTGCGACGAATGAGAGTCCAGCCAGAAGGAGGGGTGATGACCGCAGTGTTTGGACGAACGCCGATTGCGGCAATCATAACGTCGCCGCTCACTGTGCCTGTTGGCTTGGCTATGGTTAGGGTCAGTGTGCCTGACGGAGCACCCGCCGAAGCCGCGGCGCGGAAGGCTGCGTGCTCTTCAGCACCCAGCGAGCTGCTGGGCTCGGGATCAACATATTTCCTTGCAACGACATCATCGATCCACCAGGCAAAGCCTGGATCTACATTCCACTTCCGGAAGCCAATATTCCCAGACGTCAGCTCCGTGCCAACGTTGAACGAACCACTGGCGGGATTGATCTGTGTGCCATCTTTGAAAACACGCATACCAGTGCCATAAATCGCTATCGCAATTCGTACCCACGTGTTAGCTGTTGGTGTACCTGTGTTGGCAGCAAGCTCGCTCCACGAGCCATTAATTTCCTTCGCGATGTCCCATCCAGCTGTGCCCTCTAAGTTGGTATCGTAGCTGGAGTGGGTTCCTGCTGGACGGCGGAAGATTTGTGCAATATCCATGGATGCCACGTCACTAAACCTCCACCATGCATCGAGATACACCCCTGCCTCGTTGAGAGCAGGATTAGCGACGATGTGTCTATCAGCACTGGTCTCGGCCGGATACTTGAGCGAGTAAGTGCCTGTGCGCGGATTGTCAGTAGCCACTTGCCAAAGTCCATCAACAATCGTCCAATTGTTGAGATTACCAGCCTCAAAGTTATCAAAGAAAAGATAGATGTTGGATTTGTTGGCGGGGGGATTCCCTGCGGTGGCATTGCCATAGTAGAGGTAATAGTTGTTGTCAGTGCCACTGGCGCTGATTGATGCCTGCGTTTTGAACCAAATCTTTGTAGAAGCACTGTTCCAGTTAGAGTTCTCGTCCAAGGCCCGATCCAGCTCCACCCAGCTGCTGCCATTCCAATACAGCACCCTTGCATCATCGCCATCGGCCTGCGACTTACCGGCGGTGACTAAGCCTGCGTGATCGAAGGTGGTCGGAACCGAGTAGCCGCTCGGGATGGTGACTGAGCCGGCCGTAATGGTAATTTGCTTCCGGTTCGAATAATTGGAGTCCCACCAGGGCTGTGCTGCTGCTTCCAGAAGGGAAAGCCAGAAGAGAAGTGTCAGCCCCAAGAGGAATATTCTTCTACGAGGTAACCTTCTCATGAGGTGGCACTGATGATTTGTTTTCTTGAATTCAGATACACTCTGGTTCACTTGACCAAGACCCCCGCTATAAAGATAACGGGACCGTTACTTCTTCGGGGCCTCTCTATTTGAGTAACAGCATTCTCTTTGTCTCGATCTTCCCCGCGCTCCGAAGGGTATAGAAGTAAAGTCCACTTGCAAACCTCGATGCATCGAATAAGACAGCATGTATTTCCCCCGCCTCAGCGACTCCGTCGAAGAGAGTTCCCACTTCCTGCCCAAGGATATTGTATACCTTCAAGGTTGTGTACCCACTCTGAGGCACAACAAACTCAATGAGCGTGCTCGGGTTGAATGGGTTCGGATAATTCTGTGCAAGGATCATTCTATCCGGTGCCAGACCAACAGTGACTTCCAATTCGCGAAATTTCTCTGACTTCCCATCCAGATCAATCTGCTTCAAGCGGTAGTAGTACTTGCCGAATGGGACCGATCGGTCGATGTAAGAGTAGGAGTATGGCTCTAAAGTTGTTCCATGTCCAGGGACAAAGCCAAGTTTCGTCCACTCGCCCAACTCTCCGCGTTTTCGGTGGACCTCAAAGCCGTAGTTGTTAGTCTCGGAGATGGTCTTCCAGATAACCTCGACATCTCTCCCGCGTAGGACGGAGGCCGAGAAAGATGCAAGCTGGATGGGGAGGGCGGCATCATTCCCCACACCAAAGGGTGAAAAGGAGCTAAACCCGCTGGCTGAGGCGGTATAGACTCCGCCGCCAACATCGGTGAACGTCGCTGCCG
This sequence comes from Ignavibacteriales bacterium, assembly GCA_037446075.1. GTDB lineage: Bacteria > Bacteroidota > Ignavibacteria > UBA10030 > JAHEZR01 > JBBIJH01. The sequence goes on along the minus strand of JBBIJH010000004.1, from coordinate 27,416 downwards.
TTTGGACCCATTGACTCCCAGTGTGCCGACCGATGTAGATGGGATTCGCCCGAACAAAGCCGGCAGCTTCATCAGCCGTGTTCCACTGGAGTGTGATGGTGGCGTTGCTTCCCCCTGCAGTCGCTTCTGTGATCGTCCACTGGCGATTGACAACCGTGTTGGCGTCGTTCGGGGCATTATCGAAACTCGATTGCACCCGGACAGAGAAATTATCAGCCGTGCCAGCATTGTTGATCGTTACAGGGTTGTAGGTGGAAGCAGTACCGACAGGGAAGAGGACATCGCTTGCCCCGACACTATTACGGGTTAACACTCCTGTGCTGTTGGTAACGATGTAACTTGAGGACGATCCACCACTGATGCTCCCACCGGAAGCGATGGTCAGTGAATTGGATCCAAGCGTGATCTTTCCGCTCGTGAGCGTCAAGGTATTATCCACTGTTTCGCTACTGTTGAAGGTAACGCCAGCAGCGTTGTTGATGGTAAGATTGTACGACGTTGAGCCTGTCTTCGTCTGTGCGCTTGTCCCAGCCATCACGATCGTGCTTGTACTGGAAGTAAACGTCCCACTGTTTGACCAATTCCCTTTGATAGTGTGTGTGAATGAGCTTCCATCGAAGGTCGTCCCAGACCCGATAGTAACGTTACCATTAACAGTCAAGTCAGCTGCCGCGGTAACGGAAACTGTTCCAGAAAGGCTAAAGTTTCCACCAACGGTCATTGCCGATCCGGGCATTGTCTTGGTTCCGCTTCCGCTGAGAGTTAGATGGCCGTAGGATTCGTTACTCACTGTTTGGTTCGTGCCGCTATATTCTACAGTGCTTGTCGAGCCAAGAGTGTGAGTCGAATAATTCAAGGGAAAACCGTTCGTGCCCCCAATCTTCAGTGTAGCTCCATTGGCGACTGTCAGGGTACCGCCCGCTGTTGAACGGTTCGCGGTGTAGGTCGAGAGGTCTAACGTGCCTGCAGAGACTGTCAAATCCCCAGCAATCGTGATTGCTTGGTCTAATGTGATCGTACCTGTAACGGTAACACTATTGAATGTAGTGGAGGTTGTTCCACCAATAGTCTTTGAAGCCCCTGAGAATGTGACTGTGCTCGTACCTGCCGAGAGAGTCCCCCCGTTGTTTGTCCAATTACCCGCAACAGCAATATTTCCTCCAAGTGTGAGAGTGCCACTGGACTTACTCATCGTGAGGTTGTTAAATGTAGTGCTCGAAGTTCCCCCTATTGTCTGCGCGCCAGTTCCATTGAACGTGATGGTGGTTGCCCGACTAGTCAGAGAGTTGGCAGCGTTGTTGTTTATCCAATCTCCGGCTACTGATATCGAAACGGCGGCGTTGTTATCGATTCCTGCATCTGCATCGAACTGGACATTGAAGAACTGGGTTGTAGAAACGTTTGACGGGAAGGCTCCATTGCCTGCAGTACCCGTGAAGACCACCGTGCCACCCGTTGCCGTAAAGGTTCCTCCACTCGGTTTGTAGTCGTGGCTGATGTTGATGGTTCCACCGCTCACATCGAATGTTCCTGTGCCTTTGAGATCTTTGACAGAGAGTGTTCCACCTGTCATGGTATAGGTCCCATCATTCTGAAAATTCCCAGTCATGGAGAGACTTCCCCCCGTGCCCATGGTGACAGACGCACCGGAGTTAATCGTAAGACTGGCTATCCCTGGAAGCGCCGAAGTTATATTCGGATACCTCGCCGCGCCACTCGGAATGACCGCAGCGTCTGCACCACCGGGAACTCCGGTATCCCAATTGGATGAGGTACTCCAGCTGGTGCTCGTGGTCCCTGTCCATGTACGTGTAGCAGCCCAGGCTGAGCTATGGGCAGTGAGCAGGTTCAAGGCCGTGAGCAGTAAGCTCAAAGAGCACCGGGCCAGCCTCGACAACCTGTTGCCGCTAGCCTTAGCGGGCGGCGACAGGATGGATTCTCCAGCATTGGAATGCCTTGAGAGGAGCATTTCTGTCTGACATTGATGTTCCCTGGGACCTTGGACTACTTATTGTCTCCTTTCGTACAGTCCCCGTCTCGCAGGTATAAGGGCTATTAGCAATTTTTTTCAAATTCCGTGCCGTATTGGAAAAGATAGACAATTGCCCAAATTTCAACAAATGATGATAGAGTCGAATTTTTTCCGCGAAAAGCACTTTTTTTCTCAGATCAGATTTTTCAATACGTTTGTAAGAGTTACAGGCTGAGGTTTGGCAGCGGAGATGAACGATATCAATGCGAGGGAAACATCGATGCGTTCTCGTGATAACCGGCTATGAGAATTCCAAGGGGAATCCATGATACCTATGTGTATTCCCGGGGTGCCGCTACGCTGTCGTGAGCAAACCGTAGGAGAGCCCAAGGATAAAAAAAACCCTAGAGTATGGACCCTACGGGGTTTTATTACACTGCCTATCAAATTCATCTTATCAATAACATCCTTCTGGTTTCGACGCTTCCAGTAGCCCGGAGAGTATAGAAGTACAGCCCACTGGGCAAGTTTAATGCGTTAAAACGGAAGGTATATACCGCCCCTGCATCGGCCGCCCCTTCGAACAAAGTTGCCATTTCCTGCCCGAGAACGTTGTATACCTTCAGCGTTGCAAACCCACTCTGTGGTACCACAAAGTCAATAGTTGTCGTCGGGTTAAACGGGTTGGGATAGTTCTGCCCGAGAATTACTTTATCAGCAGAAACACCGACCGCGACCTCCATCTCGGGGAAAGTCTCAGATTTTCCATCGAGGTCGATCTGCATGATGCGATAGTAGTATTTCCCGACGGGAACAGATTGGTCGATATAGGAGTAGGATTTCGGCTCTAAAGTTGTTCCGTGTCCCTGGACAAAGCCAAGTCTCGTCCACTCGCGCGAGTTTGCGCCTTTTCGATGGACCTCAAAGCCGTAGTTGTTGGTTTCGGACACGGTCTTCCATGCGACCTCGACATTGTTCCCACGGATAACCTGTGCACTTGACGATGCAAGCTGGATGGGGAGGGCGCCGTCGTTGCCAACGCCAAATGGTGAAAACGATGTAAAACCGCTTGCAGTTGCACTGTACGCTCCATCTCCAAGATCCGTCACCGTTGCAGGGAATTGCTCCCAGTAAATCCCGTTATGATGAAAGATGTACACAGGACCTGTGCGACTAAAGTTGGTAGCCTCATCTGAGCTGGTCCATTGAAGGGTGACCGTTGCGTTACCTATTGTCCCTCCAGAACTTGTGATCTTCCACTGGCACCGTACAGCCCTGCTCGGATCGGGGAGCGAATAATCGAATGTCGTATCAACGCGGACCGAGAAATCTGCTGAGCCGCCTGAGTTACTAATCGTGACGGGATTATAGCTAGAGGAGATCCCAACTGGAAACACGACTGAGTCGTTCCCAACCCCTCTCTTTGTGAAAAAACCACTACCATGGATCACTATGTAACTTGAACCCGCGTTAAAGCTTGCTCCGGATTCGATGGTGAAGTTACCGTTGACGGTGATATTGGCTCTTGCCGTTGCTGAAGCGGTACCAGAGATAGTCAAGTTTTCTGCAATAGTCATTACCGAATTCGGCATCATTTTCGTGCCACTACCGCTGAGGGTGAGATTCCCGTAGGCTTCATTGCTTACCGTTTGGTTGGTGCCACTGTATTCGACTGTGCTTGCTGTGTCAAGCGAGTGTGTCGTATAATTCGACGGAAAACTGTTCGTTCCACCGATTTTCAATGTTGCACCGTTGCTTACGGTGATCGTGCCAGCGGCAGAGGAACGATTTATCGTGTAGGACGACAGATCAAGTGTGCCGCCAGAAATGGTTAGGTTGCCATTGGTTATGGTCTGGTTAAGGGCAAGTGTTACAGTACCTCCTAGGTTGTTGATGGTGACGTTGCGAAAGGTGGTGCTCTGGCTCCCGCCGATTGTCTGCGCGCTGCTCCCATTAAAGGCCACCGTGGTTGCTTTCCCTGCCAAGCTAAGGCCACTACTATTATTGGTCCAATCCCCAGCAAGGGAGAAGGAGACGGCATTGTTATCAAAGCCCGGATCAACTCCACTGTTGATTCGAACATTGAAGAACTGAGTCGTGGAGAGTCCCGAAGGGAAAGCCCCTTCACCTGCATTCCCTGCGAAGACAACTGTCCCACCTGTGGCGGTAAAGGTGCCACTTGTCGGCTTATAGTCATGCTTAATTGTGAGCGTTCCCGCGGTCATGCTGGTGGTTCCTGTTCCCTTGAAATCCTTAACTGAGAGGCTTCCACCGTTCATCGTGAAGGTTCCATCGACCTGGAAATTCCCTGATAGGGCCAGACTACCACCAGCACTCATAGTGATAGAACCGCCGGAGTTGATCGTGACACTGGTGACTCCAGTAAGCGCTGAGCTGATGACAGGATAATTGGGTCTTCCGCTTGGGATGATGGCAGCATCGGCTGTAGTAGGGACCCCGATGTCCCAGTTGCTTGAGTTGCTCCAATTGGTACTACTGTTCCCCGTCCAGGTCTTCGTGGCGCCCCAAGCCACACTGTAGGCTAAGAACAGCGCGGCTGCAGATAGTACCAGAATCTTGAATAACCTCTTCATTTTCGTTTTTCCAGTCGAAAGAATCTTTCAAACTAATAGCCGAAAGCATACCGTGAGAAGTGAGGAATCTCGCCGTCCTTGCATTGTAGCTGTCCGTTGGAGATGTTGACAGAAATTCTCCTCGTCGGTATTTGCTCCCATGTGCCCGTCTGCTTATTAAAATAATAGAGATTGATGTTTGCTCCGGGAGGAATGCCGGAAAGATCCAAGCCCTGGGCGTTAACGTCAAGGATAGCGGGCTTCAGGAACACGAGACCCTCAGGCGCAAACGAGAGGTCGATAGTGGTCATGAGCACGGCATCATCCACACTCAGGGTGATATCCACATCTCGGCTGACCGACCCCGGTTCAAACTTGAGGCTTACGTCGATGTTGACCTTCTTGGCCCCTTCACCATAGTCGTAATTGAGCTTCAGTTCGCCACCACTCTGAGCATAGATCGTCTTCGTCACGGAGATGATCTTGTGGAGCGCGTTGTTCTTCGGCAGCTTGATGAACGCAGGCGCTTGTTTGGTTGATCCATCAGCTGGCTCAACTGGGCCCGCCTTCTGACACCCCTGTGCCACGATTGCTATCCAGACCAGCAATGTTATTTTGGGTAAAAGATCGAAGCGTTTCATTGGTTATGCCTCTTTAGATTGGTCGAACATTGATTGAGCATTATTGTCTACTAGTATTGCAACCACTATGCCAGAGAAAACGCGGAATAGGCGATCTACAGTGCTGAAGAGTTTCACAACAGAGCGTACTGGCCCAAATGAAGGGGAAAAACGAGGAAGTAGTGAGAGACTATCAAGTCACATAGTGGCACGAAAAAAAAGAAATGGAGACGATCAAGTGACATGGTTCCAACTCTGTAATACCTTGAGGCACCCGTTTTTTTATTTTGTTACACGGTGCCGCAAAGTGAACGATCTTTTGGCCGAGAAAACTCGCCGAAGTGCTTCCAGAGCAAAGTCACCTATCTCTGAACCTAACTTATAGCGATCGTTCCCGTAAATTCTCTCCTGAGGGTCTGTAGGACTCCTTCGGAGGGTCGCGACAAGCCGGGGGCTTATTTTGCAGAACATCAGTGGAGGTCGGGGCTGTCCAAAAAGTCCATCGAGGTATGATTGCGAGCGCAGGCAGGGAAGCAATCTCGCTTCTGTTTTTCACTCTTCGAGTAGGACGGGACTCCCGTCCTGTCATGGCGAGAAGGCGAACTCCGACGGATGAAATTCTCCTGTTCGGTCGCGCTCCCCTGACCGGGACCGTCGGATGTCTGCTTCAACGGGAACAGAAGGACAAGCAGCAAAGCCCCTCTGGCAGCGTGTTTGCCGCCTTCCGGGGCCTTATTAAGCAAAAGAAAAACCCTGTGGCTCACATGGAACCACGGGGTCGATGCTACATTGGTCACCTCCCCGGCTGTTCACCGGACCACTTCCTCCTGTAGTCCGCTTGGAACGGCGCCGGGGAGGCTAATCTCCTGCTCCACCAGAAACCGTTACTTGAGTAAGAGCATCCGCTTCGTCTCGACCTTGCCTGCAGATCTGAGGGCGTAGAAGTACATCCCGCTTGATAAACGCGACGCATCGAATCGAGCAATGTAAATCCTGCCAGCCTCTGCGTTCCCTTCAAACAGTGTGGCCACCTCCTGGCCGAGTACATTATACACTTTTACTGACGCATGTCCACTGATCGGTACCGCAAAGTCAATCAGCGTACTCGGGTTGAAGGGGTTCGGATAGTTTTGTGCGAGGACCAGCTTGTCTGGGGCGAGGCCGACGTTGACTTCCATCTCAGGGAAGATCTCGGACGTTCCATCCAAGTCGATCTGCTTGATGCGGTAGTAGTACTTTCCGAAAGCCAGGCCACGATCGACATAGGAGTAGGATTGGGGAGACAGGGTCGTTCCGTGTCCTTCGACGAAAGCGATCTGGCCCCACTCGCCCACGTCTCCTCGTCTCCGCTGGATCTCGAAGCCGTAGTTATTCGTCTCAGAGATAGTTCTCCACGCAACTTCCACGTCGTTGTCACGGATGACCGCTGAAGAAGCTGAGGCCATCTGGATGGGAAGGGTGCCGCCACTAATGGAAACATCATCTACGTTCAGTTTATCGTGGTTGTCGGAGTTGCTGCCGGATTGGACTCTTATCGCGATGTATACGCTAGCATTGCCACCGACTCCCGCTGGCAATGAGTGACTTTTAAAGGTGTAGTTAGTAGTGGGCAAGTAGGTGGACAGGGCCGTAGGGCCGGATATGGTGGTATAGTTGACACCGTCAGTGGAATATTCAATTGTGATAGTTGCGGCGGCATTACCCGCAGGGGTACCGTCACCTGCCCTTTTTATATTAAACTCGAAAAGTTCTCCTCCAGTATAGACGACTCCTGTTGTGTTCAGCTGTACCCTCAACCGTGCATAGTGACCTGAGGTCTTGAACTTACCATGTTCTGCACTTCCGCCGGAAGTACCACCGGCGGTCTTTCCTTTCCAGTCACTTGCCCCGCTGGCCTGGGAACTCCAGTTTCCGTCTCCCGTTATGGGGTTCTGATTTGCCCCGAGTGTAAACGTATAAGAATACGGAAAGCTTGAGACTTGCCCCGTCGCGCCTGGTGGCAAAACCAGGGTCAGCAGCAATCCTGATACCAGAAGACATACGGCAACTCTTATCAGGTTTTTCATCTCCCCTTTTCCTTTCGGAAGGTTGTTTTGAGTGTTGTGAGCTAGTTTCTTTGTCGGACAATCATGAATTGTATGAATCGGTACCTGCGTATCAACTTCCTCGAGCTGTAACCTGTCTCTTCTGCTCGACGATCCTGTTGTGGAAAATATGTTGCAGAGAGTCTCAAGGGATAGGTGATCTTAGTGAAAGTTCTATAGCAATTTCTGCACATCAGTGACTCTGGTTACAAAACGATAATGATCCATGTACAAAGAATAGCTACTTGTTTCCCCGTCACGGGATCTTTGATTGTTCGATAGAGGATCAGATGTACAAACTTTCTCATTAACCGCTATCTCTTCACTTCGCCATAGCGAATTTTCAATCTAATCTTTCTTCTCTGCGACCCAACACGTCGGGTCGTAGACAGGCGGCAGGCTTGGAACAAATTTATATGATGTGTGTTCGCAAGTCAAGAAGTTTGGGAAATCCTTAGGAGCGATGTCTGCTGATAGGTTTCGGACTATGGAGAAGGGCCATAGGTACGGTGGTTACTGAACTCACTCAAACGGAGTTCATAGGTATCATGCCCTTCGGGTAATGCATATCCTCGTACGTTGAAGGAATGCCGTGTCGACTCCCCGGACTGAGGAATCCTTATCCTGTCCAGTCTGTAGCACGCATAAGTTGAGACAAGAGAGATCTCAAGGAAATGCGTTCAACTACTCGCTGTTCAACTTCACATTAGCCGAGTTCTGGGGCAAGCTTGAGAACATCTCTGCAGATTAAGAAGCGGTTGTAGGGACGACCTAAAGTTCTTCCTATAAGCGCAGTTGCTGCATCTTGCCGAGACAGTTTGTTTCTCAAAGTGGATACACTGTCATCAGCGAATGCCAAGATGCTTGCTACGACATGACTTCAATGAATCTCCTTTTGCCTTGAGTCATGGGTGTTTACCTGACTCCGTGTCAATTCCGCTCTTGTCGGAGGACCAAGGGTTAAATGGTGTTGACGCGGGCCAGCCGCTCTCTTAGTCTGGCGATTACGAGTCAATGAATTGTTACACGGAGAAAGGGGTGGATTGCAGAGTTCAACCACTGGGAAGAACTAGTAGAGAAAAAGGTTCAGACAGTAACTTGATGCTTGAGGGAATAGATCTTCCGTAGCCTGTAGCTCTCACCCCATGCGATGCAGACCTCAGGAGGACTCTGGCGCTGCTGCGGGCTGTTCTACTGATGCGCGGGGTGATCGCTTCAGGCATACGGGTCAAAATAGACGATATTCTTGTACTCCGGATATGATCGAAGCTTTTGTAATGGCGTCAGGCCATTGAGATCGCTATGCTTCCGATGGTTGTTGTACACGGTCACGTACTCTGCGGCGGCACGGATCAGATCATCCAATTTTCGGTACGAGTTTCGTTTGAAGAACTCCTCGTCCTCCTCCTGCAGCAGTTTCATAGCCGGTGTCTGTTTCAATTGATCCTCTGGGAGAACAGTATGTTTGATGTTCGCCTTCTCGAGAAGCGCGGGCACAGGTTCGCACATTATCGTTGAGATTTCATTGCCAGCTTGAGAATTTGTAAAGGGATCATCCTCCGGTGTTTGTAGCTCCTTGATACTAAACGGAAATCTCTCGATGGCCAACTTTACAAAGTCAGCCGCACTTCGCCAGGAGTATTTTCGGTAGACCTTCGAAATTCTCAATTTCGTGCATGCATCGAACGCCGTGTACTGAACATATTCGTGCTGATTGATGTACGGGGCGATATTTCGAACCACGATTTGAACGATGCTCCCTGGTCTGATCTCAGGAGTAGATGGTGTTGCATGAACACCAAGGCCGTTGTCCCCGTTATAGCGCTTAAGGAGCTTCCAGATCGTGTGTTCGGAGATCGAGATGTTGTACTTTTCGGCCAAGTATTGTTTCAATCGGCGCTGCCCGTATCCAGTCTCTTTCTTCACCTGAAGAAGGATCTGGAGGACCTCCCGGGATGTCGCTCTTGGGAAGCGGTGCGGTCTTCGAGAAACATCAACGAGGCTTGCCGGGTCACCGTTCGACTTTCGGTAGCGCTTCAGCCATTTATAAAATGTCTTCCGACTGATGCCGAACTTCTGACACACTGCACGGACGTTTCGTTTTTGTTCGTAGTAAAGAATCCAGGCCATCCTCGGGTGCACGACAAGAGGACGGTCATGTGCGCCCTGGAGCTGATCAGAGAGAGGTCTGGGGATCGTTGCGACTCTAAGTTGACGGTACATGTTCTACTTCACCAAGATCATTTTCCGTGCAATCGTCATTTCGCTTGTCTTGAGCACATAGAAATACATTCCGCTAGCAAGATGCCCGGCATCGAGTTTGGCAGAATGAACTCCCGCCTCGCGAGGTCCATCGATTAGCGTCGCGACCTCCTGACCGGCCGTGTTGTAAACCCTTAAGACCACGTGGTCCGGAGTCGGTAAGACGAATTTGATATTCGTCAACGGGTTGAAGGGGTTGGGATAGTTCTGAGCGAGATAGACTTTCGCTTTCTTACTTGATTCAGGGTTGACAATCACGATGGGCCCGTGATACTCGAACGTCCCGTCCAGATCGATCTGCTTCAGTCGGTAATAGACCTTTCCGGACGGCGGATTTCGATCAACGAAACTGTACGACTGTGGAGTCAGAGTAGTGCCGTGTCCGGGAACGAAGCTTCCAGGGATCGTTGTGAAGTCCGATTCTCCATCTGCTTTGCGCTGTACTTCGAAACCGTAGTTATTGGTTTCCGAAATTGTTCCCCACTTTAACTCCGCCGCCAGCCCATTGATTTCGGCCGTGAACCATGCGAGTTCCACTGGATTCGGAACTTGGACCGCATTCAGAGACGTCTTCGGATCGCCGATAACAACGTCCATCCATGACAGCGACCGAGAAGCCATGAAGTAGCTTTCCGCGAGGTTGTAGTTGTTGGTATAACGGTCAAAGAGAACAGAGACGATGGCCATTGCAAATGAGAACGGCTCGAAGACGTATCCCTTTGCACCCGTCGCTCCCTCCGCGATCCAATCGGCGATGAGAGACTGTCCATAGGTTGCGGGTTGGGTAAAGGTTCTGCCGGAGGTCGATACGTACGTCTCCACTATGGCGCCAGGCGCCCAGGTGTTCCCGGGCTTGGCGTACTGTGTATAGAGGCTTGCATAGTGGTCGTTGCTTCCCCAGCTGACATACCCGATGACAGATGGCTGGTTCGTGAGGTAGGTCGTGGTTTGGTCGAGAAGACTGCCTAGTCCTCTGTTGACAAGAATGTTTTGAGCAGATGCCATCGCATTGTTCAGTCCAGGCAACGTGCTATTCCATTCAGGATCTTGATCAAAAACGAACCGCGTGCCGGTCGAAGAAAACGACTGACTCGGCCCGCCGCGATCAATGATCCCCTTGATGTCTTCAAAAGTATAGCCGTCAAGTCGAGTTGTAAGATAGAAACCATACGTTGACCGCGAGAAGTGGGCATTCGCATAGTAGTAGGGTGAGAAAACAATCCCGTTCCCACCGATCGAGCTTGCGTAGGGGCCGAGAATCAAAGCGAGTTCGCTTTCCACCGAGGAAGAGGGAGAACTTGTTGAAAACGTATTCCCTCTGTTTACTTTCAACGGTACCCCTTTCGTCGTAACGATGTAGTTGATCTGGTTCGTCAGGCCGTTGCTTGTGATGTGGTTCTCCACCTGTGATCTCAAGGAGTTGAACTCGGTGCTGTCAATCTCCTCGTTCGCTGACACGCTGATCCTTGCAATGTTCAACGGGGGAACTCCACGGACGCTGGCAAAGTAAGTTCCCACCTGCTCGGAGATCGGGCTGTTACTGTTTATGACTATAAGGACGTCGTTATAATTTGTCTGCCCTTCAGCCTGAGTGGGATGGACCGTAAGTATCATGGTCGCCCCGATGATACTTCCGAAGGTTCTCGTTCTCGTCTTCATGTCTGTGGTTTCTTCCCTCGAGTCATTCGGCCAACTTCTCAATGACTACTAGTGAGAGGTTCAACGGCTGTGCCAAGTGGGAATCACAGCAAGTCGACGAGTGAGAACGATTCATCTCTGGGTGGCAAAACTTCAGAAATCAACTCGGTTTTGCCGAGAACGGGGTCAAGAGTGAACCGGGCAGATTCAAAGGAGGATCAGTCTACCCCAGCCTCAGGTATAACGATTTGTAAGTTCTTTTTAAGAGATTCTACAAAGGGATGGCGGAATTCCGGGCTTGGCAGACATAGGTGACGGGGCATCGTGACAGGGGCAAGTGGTTAATGGGGCAGTCCAGGGAGTTCTTTGAGCAGCTGCCCCGATTCCATATTGAGGAAATAGACAGAAATGGCTGGGCCCGGCGGAAAAGAAGAGTTCTACCTTATATGCATGCAGGATAGATTCCGAAGCTGCATGAGGGGCCCAGGGGCATTTGATTGCAGCTTCGCCTGAGGAAGAGCCGTCAAGAAGGGTAAGGGTGATTCTCTCCGAACTTATACTTGAATCTGGTACTGACTGATCTTGGTATACAGTGTCTTCAGACTAATGCCAAGCACTTTGGCAGCCTTCGGTTTGTTTCCTCCTGTATTTTTGAGGACTCCTTGGATATGAAGCCGTTCGATTTCTTTCATCGGTAGTGGGCTGCCTAGAACATCTTCTTCACGGAACGAGGAGGCAAGCATGGTTGCTTTCAGCGGAAGCGAAAGGTCTTGAGGCTGGATCATATAATCATTGCAGAGGATCGCTGCCCTCTCGATCACGTTTTCCAATTCTCGCACATTTCCCGGCCAATCATACTTCATAAGAACCTCCAGTGCCTTGGGGCTGATCTGGCACTGGGTCTTCATCTGAAGCTTGTTCTTTAGAAACCAGTCCACAAAGAGGGGGATGTCTTCCTTCCGGTCTCTCAGTGGAGGAATTTCAATCGTGATCACATTCAGGCGATAGAGAAGGTCTTCACGGAATCGTCCTGCTCGTACTTCCTGAGCTAGGTCTTTATTTGTGGCCGAGATGATTCGGACATCGGACTTCATCACCTTGTTCCCGCCGACACGCCGGAACTCTCCTGTCTGGATGAAGCGTAGAAGCTTCGGCTGGACCATCATGCTCACATCACCAACCTCATCGAGAAAAAGGGTACCTCCGTTTGCGATCTCTACCAGTCCCTGCTTTGTCGCACGCGCATCGGTGAAAGCGCCTTTCTCGTGTCCAAACAACTCACTCTCGATAAGGGAATCGGGGATCGAGGCGCAATTCAAAGCAACGAAGGGCGCATCTTTCCTCATGCTGTTCTTATAAATGAAATTGGCGATTAACTCCTTTCCGGTTCCGCTAGCACCCTGGATCAGAATTGTGGATTCCGTGGGGGCCACTCTTGCAGCAACTTCCAGCACCTTCTGGAAATTCGGGCTTTGGCCAATAATTTCTGAGGAACCCACATAACGAGACAGCTCTTTTCTCATCAATACGTTTTCACGCAGCAGCCGTTTCCGTTCCAGTGCTCGTTCGATAGTTCCTAAGAGCTCCTCTGTGGAAAAAGGCTTCGTGATGTAGTCGTAGGCACCAAGCTTCATGCACTCGACAGCAATTCGGAGATCTCCAACCGCGGTCACCATGATCGCCTCGGTGTCGGGCGAATATTCTTTAATGAATTTCAACACTTCCACTCCGTCCACCTTTGGCATCCGCACATCTATGAGAGCGATGTCAAAAGCTTTTGCCTGCACGGCGTTGATTCCCTGAACCCCGTCGGCGGCGGAATGAGCCGTGTATCCCTCCGCTTCGATGAGCGAGGTAAGCATGTAGCGGAATGTCTCCTCATCATCGACCACTAAGATACGACCTTCTTTTGTCGCCATGTGAGTGCCTCGGAAGTTTACTCTTGGGTTTGGATATTGCTTTGATTAGTCCCGATAGATACAACGGGGTTGATGTGAGAAGGATACGGTCTAGTTTACGGAAGCCCCCTTTGGATTACTCGCGCCACGATATGCTCAAGTCTGGTTTCTATTAGTTGTCGGAGTGGTAGATTGTGTTTCCCAGCAAGTGTAACCCGCTCGAAGGATAATGAAAAAAAGTAAAAATTACAAGCACAGGGATGTCAAATCGGCTGAAAAACAGGGTCTCACAGATCGATCAATCCCCTCAGAGGCAACAATGGTACGATACCATGGCGCCGAGAGGTAAGAATCCGGCTCATTTCCGGCCTAAAGGTAGTAGACGGTAAGACCTTAAGAATGAATGGGAGGGGCGGAGTCGAAGGTGAGAAAGACCCTTATTGCTCGACCTCATAGCCGGATTACCCGGTGCGGGTGCCCGCAGGCTAAGAGTCAGGCTGGGCTCCGCCACCTTTCTGCTGGCGAACTCTATGACTCTGAAGCAGTGAAAGCTGTATCGAGGAAGAACCCGCCGTCGAAACGGCGGCATTTGTCAGGAAGTGATCCCGTTGGGAAACCCGCGACCCCCACGTCTCAAGCGTGGTCCGCTACCCCCGAAGGTCCGAAGGACTCCTTCGGGGGTCACGTTGCGATGGGCTGCGCTTGAAGGAGTGTGCTCTTCAGGAACAACCACCCTTGAGGAGATCTCAGGAAATCCTCGCGTCTTCGAGCTTCACTGCGAGCTTTGTACACCTCGAAGTAAATGAGCTGAAGCGGACGTCTAGCCTTTGTGGATCTCACTTGTCCCTGATTGTGTCTGAGCAGATAATCCTGAAGATTGTTCGTTTGACCGATATAGAGCTTGCCATCTTTGAGGCTGCGAAGAACGTAGACCAAGAAAATAAGAGGGCAGGAGTCCTACTTGCCGAGAGATGAGTCGGAACGGCGGGATTTGAACCCGCGACCCCCACGTCCCAAGCGTGGTGCGCTACCAGGCTGCGCTACGTTCCGTGAAGCCTCAGCCGAATATATCGAAATTAGCTGGAACAATCAAGGTAACGCAACCTTTAGACTAAAAGATTCTCCCTCTTTGTATCCCGAGCCTTCATGAGGGTGCAATGTACCTTCTTCAAAAGAAAACCTCTGCCGAGGCTCTGTCGCAGGACCTGTTGCAAGAAGAGGCACTCTCTGACAAAGCTTCCGTTGCTTACTTCCTCCTTATTAGTTTCTACTTGATCATTAACATTTTCTTGCGATCAATAAACGAACCTGCCCGAAGCTCGTAGATGTATGCGCCGCTTGAGAGATTTGACGCATCGAAGAGTACTCGATGGGTGCCAGCGGCTTGTCGCTCGTTCAAGAGCGTTCTCACTTCCCGACCGAGCATGTCATACACTCTGAGAACAACGTCAACGTCTACGGGTAGGTCATAGGAAATCGTTGTCGTCGGGTTGAATGGATTGGGATAATTCTCGTACAGACGGTAGGTCGCCGGAAGAACTTCACCTCTCACAACGTTGGTCACGAGCGGCTGGACGAGCGGCAAGGGCTGGAAGTTTCTCAGGAGCACGGTGCTGAGTTCCCTTTGATCAGCACTGAACAGTTGACCGAGAACCGAGGCATACACCTGGCGAAAATCGTACTGCATCTTGAGGTTTCCGCTGGAGAGATCTGTCAAGCTCGGATTGTACCCGACAATTCCCGGCTTCACGATTTTCCCAAAGAGGAACATTGGCGCAGCAGTGCCGTGGTCCGTCCCGAGGCTGCTATTTGAGGCCACGCGCCGCCCGAACTCCGAGAACGTCATACTTACAACACGGTCTTCTATGCCAAGGAGTCTAAGGTCATCCTGAAAAGCTTGAGCAGCCGTCGCCAGCCGACCCAAAAGAGTAGCATGTATACCTGTCATCGGACTTCCGCTAACGACCTGGCTGGAGTGATTGTCAAAGCCGCCAAGGTTCACAACGTAGATGCGAGTCTTCAAACCACCCGCTATTAACCGCGCCACGATCCTCAGTTGATCTGCAAGCGTGTTCTGGTTAGCCGGGGGATACAGTGTCGATCGATTCTGCGCCTTGTCCGCTGCACCCTTCACTTGGGTAGCGTATTGCTGAGACTGGAGGGCAACCTGTCGAATATAGGATAGCTCGCGTCCGGCCGGAGTTTGAGGTGGAGTGTCGGTCCCGCCCGTCGAGCCACTGCTCACAAGCTGGTAGAAGGTTTGAGGATCCTGAATCGCGATCCCCATTGTCCTACCCGCCCCTTGTAAACCAAGAGAAATCACCGACCCGATCTGAACTGCAAGTGGATCGGGCATAACTTCGTTCGGAAAGCCATCCGGGTATTGTGGAAACTCATACTCAAGATAGCGCCCTATCCATCCTGTCGTAAGGTATTCATCGTAGTTTGAAGCCGTGAGCCAGATGTCCGTTGCACGGAAGTGAGAAAGGTTTGGATTGGGATACGTCACGCCCTGCACGACGGTGAGCTTTCCGTCGTCGTACAAACTCTTCATTCCCGTCATCGCGGGGTGAAGGCCAGTGGCGTCTGTCAGTCGGATAACTTGGTTTTCGGGGATGGCGATGTTGCTACGGACATTGAAATAGCTGGAGTACTGATCAAGCGGGATGACGGTATTGATCCCATCATTCCCACCGTTCAGTTGAATGAGGACGAGAACGCGATCCGTTGCCACTGTGGCACCAATGAGCGCCTCAAGGAATGGTGATCTCCCGTACGCTCGGAGCGGAAGCCCATTGATTACAAAGGGTAGTGCTGTGACGGGGAGGACGCGTCTAAGAAAATCTCTTCTCTTCATAAGTATCCCTTACACTGGCAATCGATGGTCGGGCGATCTTCAGGCTAATTGAAACTCTGCCATGCGCATCATGAATCTCAGCAGAGTGTTAAGTTTCTCAGCAACAGCCTCTCGTTTCTGAACATTATTCGGATCGCTGGCATAAGTATTCCACTCGGCTGTCCATTCATACTCTGGGAGACCTGGGATCAACACGTTTCCGAGGAGGTATTCCTTTTGATTGGCTGTAAGCTCGATCGGAAAAAGGTGCTCCGACATCTCGTCGATGAGCTTATGCGGGTCGCTCGGATCCGAGACCATCCTCGCGTAGGCAATCGCATCAACGGCGAAACGAGAGCCGCCGCTTCGAATGCCCGTCACGAGGGAGTCTGAGTAGCCGCCGCGGGCTGGAAGCGTTGCAGTGCTGATCCATAGCTCGTAGAAATCGGGAATCTGATAGTATGCTGGCCAACCAGCGACGCTTGGAGGATCGAGGGGGTCCATCTGAAGCGTTCGGGCAGTGTTGCGCAAAGCGCCGAGGAGTGAGTAATAGGCCGAGGTCGTCGTCTCGGGTAGGCTGATCCCCAACTGCCTGTAGCTCCCCACAACAAGCTCGACGGGGTTCTTGATGACACAGCCAATGTTATTCTCATCAAAGAAATGGGCGCTTCGAAAGAGGGCTTCGAGTACAGGTTTCACCTCATAGTTATTCGACCGCAGCATTTGCGCCATCGGCTCGATGACATTCTGTTCAACGTTCGCGTCGATATCATAGTACACGAACCAGCGGTAGAACTTCCTGCAAAGAAATCTTGCAGTCTCTTCCTGGGAGAAGATCATCTCGAGCAGTTCATCCAATTCTCTTGGGCCGTCCGATGCTGTTGAGCCGCCCCGGATCACCGTCCCTTGATAGGCTGAAGAGAAGACTTTATCCGTTGGATCATGATTTGACGGAACAAATTCAGATCGAGGAGGAGCAGCTGCGCGGACATCGCGCCAACCCGTCAGGACTCGAGCCGCGGCCTGCACATCCTGCTCAGTGTAGTTCGTATAATCTCCGGGTCCTCGCTGCGGTCCTTTGCCAATCGTGAAGAGTTCCTGAAGCTCTCGTGCATAATTTTCCTGAACTCGTCCCCTGATGTTCGTATTGCCGTTGAGGTAGCGAAGCATCGCCGGATCAATCGTTACAGCTCTCACAAGTTCTTTGATATTGCCTAGCGCGTACTGCCTGAAGAGAACATTCTGCAAGTACATGTAGCGCGAATCCTGAACATCGGCAGTCTCTGTTGCAAAGTGGTTGTGCCAGAAAAGGACCATCCTCTCGCGAATTGAGACACCCTGGCTCATCATGACACCGAGCCACCACGCCTTCAGGTAGTTTCGGTACGCTCCATCATTCGTCGGATCGTATGGCGAGTTCACCCACGTCAACCCTGTGCTGGGGTTCACAGGCGGATCAGGTTGGGGTTGATCCTGAAAGAGTATCTCCAGTACCTCATCGAGGGACCGGGTAGCTGCCTCCGCAATCTCCCCACGCGTCGGACCGAAGACTGTCCGCCGAAGCAAATGCGACGCGGTTTTTATATTCCACGGCCCGGCATACGGCTCGATCCCGGTTGTTGTGCGGATCAGTCGCCTTCTGCCCTGTGACGAAGCGGACGACCTGAGGATCTTTATCGTCTGATCAGAGTTGCTCGAAGAAGGTTCCATGGCAGCTTTGAGGGCGGATTTCAAGAAAGACGATCGCGCCCTTGGGTCCTTTGGATTTGCCTGTTTTCAAAAGTATAGGGACAATGCGAAAGGATTTAATTCCAATTTCTAAAATTTGATAATGAAAGTCAAGAGTTCGCACGGCCTCATCAAAATTCTACCCGAAGTGGTGCAGGCGGCCTTGATTTTTTCTTCCTGAGCCAATCCCGATCAGCAAGATTCGACCACCCTGTCAAGAGCATGACCTTACGCATGGGAATAATGTTAAATGAGTACGGTGTCACCAGCGGGATAATGCCACAGCGAGATCAGAAAAACAGACGGCCCTCTCGCCGCACACCCTATCGGCGTGCCTGGCATCATGCTAATATCTGCAGGCAGATCATCCGCCCCCGCTGAGCGGTTTTCCCAGCTGGACCCAAAGGTTCTGTGTTTGTTTTTCCATCTTTTCTCTCTATATTAGCAACGTTGTCCGCCAACCTTCCACAAGTTCCAGTCGCCGGAAATCCGTGACGGTTCTCAAACCTCCACCCCTGAAACCGAATGATGTCATCGGAGTGATCGCACCAGGAAGCGCTCCTTCCTCACCCGAGAAAATTGACAAGGGGATCCGGTATCTCGAACGACTTGGTTATCGAGTCAAGCTTGGAAAGCATGCGAAGAATGTCCACGGATACCTCGCCGGAAGGGATGCGGAACGGCTTGCCGACCTCCACGCCATGTTTGCTGACCACTCGGTGAAAGCAATCTTCATGGCTCGAGGAGGATACGGAACACCGCGACTGCTGCCGAAGATCGATTACGATCTCATCCGGCGGAATCCGAAGATCCTTGTTGGTTACAGTGACATTACTGCACTCCAGCTTGCAATCTTTAAGAAGGTGAATTTGATCACCTTCTCTGGGCCGATGGTTGCAGTGGAGATGTTCCAGAAGATGGATCCCTCCACGGAAGAATTCTTCTGGAGGTTGATCACCTCTCCCCTTTCTCTTGGAAAAGTTATGAATCCCGGTGGAGAAAGATTACGCCGCTTTGGATCTCAAACCAAAAAGTCCCCCGCGAAGGGAAGACTTCTCGGTGGAAACTTATCAATGATTATCTCTCTCATGGGAACTCCCTTTCAGCCGGACTATGCCAATCAAATTCTTTTTCTGGAGGAAGTGGGTGAAGAACCCTACCGCGTTGACCGGATGCTTACTCAATTGAAACTTGCCGGGATATTGAGAGCAATTAAGGGACTCATCCTTGGTTCTTTCGCGGATTGTGTGCCAGCTGACAAAAGCAAGCCAAGTCTCACCGTGGAAGACGTGCAGAGGGAACTGCTGGAGGACTTGAAGATCCCAATTCTTTCCAACGTAGCTTTCGGTCACATCCCGCAAAAGCTAACGATGCCCATTGGCCTCAAGGCAAGAATCAGTGCACGTGCCGGAAGCTTGGAGTTTCTGGAGAGCGCAGTCGCCTGAGCGCAGGCTGAAATTGACAATCTTCCAAATAATATTTACATTCTATCGCTCGTTGTTCTAGTGGCAGGGTGAGTGCATGCTCAATGTCGCGGTGTTTGCCTCCGGACGAGGATCCAACTGCGAAGCGATCCTCCGGGCGATTGAAACAGGAAAGCTCCGTAACGTCACTGTCTCTGTGGTCATCAGCAACAACTCTGGTGCTCCCGTCTTAGAAATCGCCCATGCCCACAACATTCCAGCATACCACCTTAGCCAGAAGCAGTTCCCTACCGAGGAGTCCTTTGAAAGAGCACTGATGGACGTGCTTGCCCAACATAGAGTAAACTTCATTGTCCTTGCGGGGTATATGAAGAAGCTATCCCCGAGTATCGTGCGTAGATTCCAGCATCGAATCCTCAACATTCATCCTGCACTTCTGCCAGACTTTGGCGGACGAGGGATGTATGGGCTCCGCGTCCATGAGGAAGTGCTCAGAGCCGGAAGAAAAGTCTCCGGCGCCACAGTGCACATCGTCGATGAAGAATATGACCACGGGCCGATTGTGAAGCAGCACACGGTGCCGGTCGAAGACGGTGAGACCCCTGAAACTCTGGCAGCAAAGATCCATACTGTCGAGCACCAGCTGTACCCCGAGGTTCTCCAACTTTTTGCTGAGGACCGAGTACGAGTGAATGATGGTCAGGTGACAATTCTCGAAGACAAGGACTAACAGTGGTCAAGATTCGCCGCGCCCTCATCAGCGTGTCTGACAAGACAAACGTTGTGGAGCTTGCGAGATCTCTCCAAGAGATGGGGGTGGAGATTATCTCCACAGGCGGTACAGAAGCGCTCCTGCGAGAGCACTCGGTGTATACCCATCCTGTCTCCGAAATCACAAATTTTCCGGAAATACTCGATGGCAGAGTGAAGACTCTCCATCCGAAGATCCATGGAGCTCTGTTAGGCAAGCCAGACGACCCGGGCCATCGGCAGCAGATGGAAGAACTCGGAATTGAGCCTATTGATCTCATCGTCGTGAACCTCTATCCGTTTGAAGAAACCGTCCGTCGCAATAACGTGACGCTGGAGGAAGCGCTCGACCAGATCGACATTGGGGGGCCCGCGATGCTGCGTGCCGCAGCCAAGAACTTCAAGTCCAAAGCAGTCGTGACAAGCCCATCTCAATACAGTCGCATTCTTGCTGAGATGAGAGAAAGTGGTGGAAGCCTCTCGGAAAAGACGTGCTTTGAACTTGCGCAGGAGGCGTTTCGGTATACAGCGCACTACGATAACGTGATTTCTCAATTCCTTGGACGAAAAAACGGCAAGGAGTCAGCGACCCTCCCGCCTGAACTCCGCGTCCAAGCCTCGAGAGCCGAGCTACTCCGCTACGGAGAAAACCCCCACCAGGCGGCTGCTCTTTACGGTGGGTTTGGGAGATACTTTGAGAAGCTTCACGGGAAGGAGCTATCGTTCAATAACATCCTTGATATCAACGCTGCCGTGCACCTCGTGGCGGAATTCGACGAGCCAACGGCAGTCATTGTAAAGCATAATAATCCATGTGGTGTCGCTTCTGCTGAGAGATTAATGGATGCTTATCAGAAAGCTCTTGCGACTGATGGGAAATCTGCCTTTGGTGGTATTGTTGCCGTGAACCGTCCTCTAGACATCCAAACTGCCGCGGCCATCAACGAGATTTATACCGAGGTGGTAATTGCTCCGGAGTATCCTGAGGATGTTTTAGAGCTCCTGAAGAAGAAAAAAGACCGACGGTTGATCAAGCAAAAAGGCGAACTCAGAGGACTGCAAAGCCTTGATATCCGGGCGGTCATCGGCGGCTATCTTGTCCAGCAGCTTGATGATTATCGCTTATCGCCAGACAAGCTGAAAGTCGTCACAAAGCGGAAACCGAGCGAGGAAGAACTCGAAGCGATGCTTTTTGCATGGAAGGTTGCCAAGCATGTGAAGTCCAACGCCATCGTGTACGCCAGAAAAGACCGCACGATAGGAATCGGTGCGGGACAGATGTCGCGGGTCGACGCATCAAAGCTCGCAGCATGGAAAGCTAAAGAGGCGGGGCTTGACCTGAAGGGCACAGTCGTAGCATCGGACGGCTTCTTCCCGTTTGCAGATGGACTGCTTGAAGCAGTATGTGCAGGTGCAACAGCGGTGATTCAACCCGGAGGGTCTGTGCGTGATGAGGAAGTCATTAAGGCAGCGGACGACAGCAACATTGCGATGGTGTTTACGGGAGTGCGACACTTCAGACACTGAATCAGAACTTAAGTGCGAGAAACCCTAGTAATTTTCAATCTTGCATTTTGCATTTTGAATTAATCTGACATGGGCCTCTTCTCGATTTTCTCCGCCGACCTCGCCATCGATCTCGGCACCGCGAATACTAAAATCTGGATGAAAGGCAAAGGCATCGTCCTCCACGAGCCTTCGACTGTTGCTTTCGACCGGAACACGAAGAAGATCGTTGCCATCGGGAATGAAGCACGGGAGATGGTGGGGCGCACGCATCGCGACATCCGCACGATCCGACCGATGAAAGATGGCGTCATCGCTGACTTCGAGATTGCAGAAGGGATGCTGAGAGAGTTCATCAAGAAGATCCACGCCAACTGGATGCCGAGTAGACGGATCGTGATCTCTGTTCCGAGTGGTATTACGGAGGTGGAGAAGCGAGCGGTGCGAGATTCCGCTGAGCATGCGGGGGCAAAGGAGGTCCATCTGATCGCGGAACCAATGGCGGCCGCAATTGGAATTGGCCTGGACGTCGATGCACCCGTCGGGAATATGGTTGTAGACATCGGTGGCGGAACGACGGAGATCGCCATCATTGCCCTCTCAGGAATCGTCAACGAGGAGTCCATCCGGATCGCCGGTGATGAGATGAACAACGCCATCATCCAGTACTTCAAGAAAAATCATAATCTTTTGATTGGCGAGCGGACGGCGGAGGCGATCAAGTGTGAGGTTGGCTCGGCGATGCCAATGAAGGAAGAGATTAATATTCAGGTGAAGGGACGCGACCTCGTCAACGCGGTTCCAAAGACAACGGAGGGAAGTTCCGCAGAGATTCGGGAATCACTGAACGAATGCATCTCGCAGATCGTCAATGCAGTGAAACTCGCACTCGAACGCACTCCTCCAGAACTCTCGTCCGACATCCTCGACCGGGGCATCATGCTGACTGGCGGCGGTGCGATGCTGCGAGGGCTTGACGAGCGTCTGAGGCTGGAGACAGGCCTCCCCGTCCATGTAGCGGAGGATCCGCTGACTGCGGTTGTGCGAGGAACAGGAAAAGTGCTGGAGAACCTCAATCAATATTCTAAAGTTCTCCTCAAGAGTCGACGCTACTAGGTCGGCTCCTTCCCGCCATCTTTCCTTTGGGGGCCAATATGAGGCGTTTGTTTCTCATAGTGCAGCAGTTCCGAGAGTACTTTCTCCTTGCTCTCTTAGTCGTTGCATCTGTCGCGTTTATGGCAGAGAATGATAACCAGCAGATTCGTCGGATTCGGGCGATTGGTATCGCGGTGGTCGGCAGGGTTCAGGAGACTCTATCCTTCGTGCCGAATTTCTTCCAAATCCAGAGAGAGAATGAAGTTCTCCGGCAGGTGAATCTCAACCTCGCGGACGAGGTCAATCAACTACGCGAGGCACGATTGGAAAATCTCCGTTTGCGTCGACTGCTGGGATTCAAAGAAACAACACGCTATGAGGTGATCCCCGCAAAGGTAGTTGGGAAAAGCCTCTACCTTCTTCGAAATACGATCACGCTCCATGCGGGTGAGAAAGACGGGGTCAGGGTGGGGATGCCCATCGTCACCGACGCCGGGCTGGTGGGGAAGATCCTTGCCACGAGTCCGGCGTATTCGATCGGGCAAATTGTGTTGAATCGCGATTTCCGTGCAAGTGCGAAGATTCAGCGCAGCCGCGTTGACGGGATCATTGCGTGGGAAGGCGGCAGGTACAGCCTGATGAAGAACGTGCCCAAGACACTCGATGTAAAAGTGGGAGACATCGCCGAAACCTCAGAGTACAGTAACACGTATCCGCCCGGTCTGCGAATCGGCGTCGTGGCGTCCGTGACCCAGCAACCGGGAAGTCTCTTTCAGCGCATCGAAATTGAGAACGCAGTCGATTTCACAGCACTGGAGGAAGTGTTCGTGATGAAATTCCAGCCTGACTCGGCCCGCATGCAGTTGGAGCTACGGGCACGTCGATGAGTCAGGACTCATTCGGTGATCGGCCTTTCGCATGAAAACGTCTCTTTCGATTCGATATGCAGTCATTACAGTCATCCTCATTCTCATCCAGACAACTTTTCTCCGATTCATTTCCGTGGGTGGAGTTACCCCCGATGCAATCGTCCTCTGGCTGGTGTATCTTGCATTACGTTTTGGCCAGATTCATGCAACCGTCGCTGGGTTTGTTCTTGGGCTTACACTTGATGTCATCGGGGGAGATTTCATAGGGCTGTCTGCGCTATCGAAGACTGTTAGCGGCTTTGTCGCCGGGTATTTCTACAACGAAGAAAAAATGGAGCAGACGTTGGCCAGCTATCGATACACCGTTCTGACTATGCTGGTTTCGATGGTTCACAACGTTATTTATTTCTCGATTTTCGTTCAGGGGTCCGAAATGCCTTTCTGGCGAACCCTGTTCCTCTATGGCATGACAACGACAGCCTATACTTCTGTGTTAAGCTTCTTGCCCATCTTTGGTTTCTCGAGAGCCCGAGGAGACAGAGTGCTACTGCGATGACTGAAGAATCACAACTGGTGACTCGCAGCAAAGCCTTCTACATTACGATCGGTGGCGTCGCTCTCGTTTTCGCTCTACGCCTTGTTCAACTTCAACTCTTAAGTGAAGCGCGCTACGGAAAAAAAGCTGAGGAGAACAGCATCCGTGCAGTGGTCAGGGAGCCGATCCGGGGCTGCATGTTCGATCGGAACGGAAAGCTGATGGTTGACAGCCGTGCTTCGTATACAGTGACCATAACTCCCAGTGAATTCAAGGAGAGTGCCCTTCCACTTCTCTCTTCCATCCTACGTCTAGATACGGCCACGATCCGGGAACGCATCCGACGCGGCAGACAATACTCCATTTTCGCCCCCGCACGCATCCGGCGGGATGCGGAGTTTCGGACACTCGCACTCATCGAAGAGAACCGAGATCGCCTGCCGGGGGTCAGCTATCAGGTCGAGACGAGACGATCGTATCGAACCCCGGCCCGTGCCTCCCACCTCTTTGGATACGCACGAGAAATTTCTGACCGACAACTGGCGGAGGCGGGTGAATACTACAAGCCTGGAGACCTCATTGGTGCCGCGGGCTTAGAAGCTAAATATGAGAGCGCGCTCCGCGGAGAAAAGGGATTTGAATATCAGCTGGTGAATGCTGTCGGACAAATTGTGGGTCCCTACAATGAGGGCCGTAGTGACATTCCCCCGAAGGAAGGATACGACATTTACCTCTCTCTTGATGCCGGACTGCAGGAATTTGCTGAGACGTTGATGGCAGATAAGCGAGGAGCCATTGTGGCCCTCGATCCACGAAATGGCGAGGTTCTGGCCATTGTGAGCAAACCGGACTATGACCTTGCGAATTTTAGTGGCGTGACACCTCCAGAGATCTGGGATTCGCTGAATGCCCATCCTGAAAAACCGCTCTTCAACCGTGCTACAATGACGCGTTATCCGCCGGGATCGACATTCAAAATGGTTCTGGCCACGGCAGCACTCCAAGAGAAAATCATCGATACGAACTGGCGGATCACATGTCACGCCTACTTCCGATTTGGGAACAGGACCTTCAAGTGCCATACTCAGAAGGGACACGGCTCGGTTAACGTCGTCGAGGCAATTGAGAAGTCGTGCAACGTCTTCTTCTACAATTTGATGCTGAAGACTGGCTTGACTTTTTGGTCAAAGTATGGGGCTTTGTACGGTTTCGGAAGCCCTACAGGAATCGACATCGGTGAGGAAACGGCTGGACTTCTTCCCTCCGAAGAATACTTTGACAAAGTTTATGGGAAAGGAAAATGGACTCGAGGCTATCTCGTAAGTCTCGCTATCGGGCAGGGTGAGGTGGGCGCTTCGCCCCTTCAGATGGCCTCCTACGCCATGGTTATCGCGAATAAAGGTACAGTCTACCAACCGCACGTCGTCCGAGCGATCTACAACAAGAGAGTCGGAAAAACAGACACGCTTCTCCATCGAAGCCGGACTTTGCCGGTTTCACCCGAGGTTTGGGATGTCGTGCGGCAGGGTATGGTTCTCGTGGTAAATGGCACAGGAGGAACGGGGAGGTCAGCACGTGTACCCGGAATCGAAATTGCTGGGAAAACGGGGACGGCGCAGAATCCACACGGGAAAGATCACGCGTGGTTCATCGGCTTCGCTCCCTTCGAAGATCCGAGGATCGCTGTCTGCATCCTCGTGGAAAACGCGGGATTTGGAGGTACTCAAGCAGCTCCCCTCGCGGGGAAGTTAATCGAGAAATACCTAAAAGGAGAATCGGAGCCGGGTAAGCCACCGAGACAAAAGCTTGAAGCAAGCGAGACAAGCTCGGCGCCCCTCTCGAGCGTCAGATCTACGCTGCGATGAATGTCTATTTCAAAGAGTACTTTGACTTTAAGACGTTCCTCACCGTGCTAGCACTGGTCGTGATTGGATTGATCTCGGTCTACAGTGCCACGCACGCTGCGGGAGCTTCTGTGAATTTTCATCGACAGATCATCTGGGCTGCAATGGGATTTCTGGGAATGGCTCTGGTTCTTTTCGTCCCGCGCCGTTTACTTCAGGATGCTGCCCTTCCCCTCTACATCTTGTCTCTTCTCACACTTGTCTTCGTCTTGGGCAAAGGAAGAACGATCGCTGGATCGACAAGCTGGATTGGTCTAGGAGTAATCGGGGGACAGCCATCGGAACTTGTGAAGCTTACGACTGTTCTTGCTCTAGCAGCTTACCTTTCAAAGCCAACAACGGAAACTGAAAGCACAAAAGGTTTGATCACAACCTCTGTTTTGTTGATGCTGCCCGTCATCCTTGTGATTTTGCAACCCGATGCTGGAACTGCCCTCGTGTTCTGCGCGATGTTTCCCGCGATCCTATACTGGGCAGGGGCCTCTGTCTTTACTGCGCTTGCTTTAGTTTCCCCTTTTGCGGTAGCCGCTGCTGCCTTGGTAAGTACGACGGGTTTCATCATCGCTGTTGTCGCTGTCCTTGTCCTTTTGTTGATCTTGCGCCGAGACTTCTTCACTTCCACTGTAGTGTTTTCGACCTCTGTAACGATTGGGATCGCGGCGCAGTACCTTTACAGCCGACTCCCACTGTACCAGCAAAAACGGATTGCCACATTTCTTGCTCCCGATATGGACCCACTGGGAGCGGGTTACAATGCGCTGCAAGCCAAGGTGGCGATCGGATCGGGGGGCTTGTTTGGGAGAGGCTTTCTGCAAGGCACCCAAACACAACTTCGATTCATCCCCGCACAATGGACAGATTTTATCTTCTGTGTACCGGGAGAAGAATTTGGCTTCATCGGAGCAATCGTAGTGTTGGGCCTGTTCACGTTCTTGCTCCTCCGTGGAGTTCGCATTGCCTCGATAGTCAAGAACAGGTTCTCGAGTCTTACGGCAATCGGAATCACATCGATCTTTGGAATTCATGTGATCGTGAACATCGGCATGTCTCTCGGATTGATGCCCGTTATTGGTATTCCTCTACCGTTTTTGAGTTATGGGGGATCGTCCATCATTACATCCCTGGTGATGGTGGGCATCCTTCTTAACTGTTACTCTGCTAGAAAAGAATACTAACATGAATTCTGGAAGATGACTCACCATGAAACAATTGAATTCGCATCGGCCTTTAAAAATTCTTGCGAAGAACAGGTTTAAAGAAGTCCCAATCAAGTCTCTGCGATGGCGCTGCGACCCAAAGTCTCTCGGGTTCGAGACCACGCAAGAGGTCAAACCAGCCAAAGAGATCATCGGCCAGGAGCGAGCGTTGCGTGCTCTCCGACTCGGTCTGGATATGAGACATTTCGGGTACAACATTTTCGTCACTGGATTCTCGGGTACAGGAAGAACCACAACGATCAAACGCCTTCTCCAGGAATTCGCTGGTCGGCCTGTAAACCTAACGGACAAGTGCTACGTCCACAACTTCAAGAATCAGGACACCCCAATCATGATTGCCCTCCCAGCGGGCAAAGGCTCCGCACTCAAAACTGACATGCAGAAATTGGTCGAGGACCTTGTAAAGAATATCCCCGAAGTCTTCGAAAGCCGCCGCTATCAGGAGCAACGGAAGGCAATCCTTGAGCACTTTCAGGGGCGACAGCGCAGCGTCTTGAAAGATTTT
>JBBIJH010000003.1:0-50656 GCA_037446075.1 Ignavibacteriales bacterium | reverse complement strand
GAAGTCGCATCGTGTGAAGATTTCGGGCGACGAAGTGAGCATCTTCGGCGCTGGTGGTGCAGCGCGTGCCGTCCTCTACGGCCTGATCAGTCATTTCCGGCCGGGCGTGGTTCATCTCTTGAACCGGAGTATCGAACGAGCGACGACGTTAAGAGATTTTTTTGTAAAGTCTTTTGGCTTTCGTCAGATTGAGGTTGTGGATTTATACACCCCGGCTTCTCTGAAGGCAGTTTCCCGATCCAAACTCATCGTCAATACAACACCGCTGGGAATGTCGCCCAATATCAGCGACAGCCCACTGCAGTCAGAAGCTTACTTTAAGAAGGGCCAAACCCTTGTCGACCTCGTCTACAACCCCATGGAGACGCGGCTGATGAAGATGGCGAAGAGTAAAGGAGTGAAGACGATCGGCGGGTTGGAGATCCTCCTGTGCCAGGGGGCGAGGTCCTTCGAGCTGTGGACGAATCGTAAAATGCCGGTGGTTAAAGTCCGACGCACACTGCGTTCCTATCTTTCCAACAACTGATTGACGAGACGCGAGGACTTCATGGTCGTGGATCCAAGCCCTGAAGAGAAATATCAGTCCTTGCAGCATATCCTTCGGGAAATGGGAAGTGTCGTGATTGGCTATTCGGGAGGGGTCGACAGCACATTTCTTCTCCGAGTTGCATCTGAACTTCTTCGACATAAGGCGCTGGCCGTCATCGGCAGGTCGGACACCTATCCGACAAGAGAATTTGAGGAGGCCGTTCGACTGGCGGAGTCATTCGGGGCGCGATACAGAGTGGTGAAGACACAGGAGACAGACATCCGGAAGTTCAGGGAGAATCCACCGAACCGCTGTTACTTTTGCAAGATGGAGCTCTTCAGCAAACTCACGGCCATTGCCCAGGAGGAAGGATTACACTGGGTGGCAGATGGAACCATCGTCGATGACGTTGGAGAGTTTCGACCAGGGATGCGTGCAAAGAACGAGAACGGAGTGCGCTCGCCGCTTCTGGAGGCGCGTTTGACGAAAAGGGAGGTTCGTGACCTTTCGAGAACGCTGGGTCTCCCAACGTGGGACAAGCCCTCCTTTGCTTGCCTGTCCTCACGGTTTCCGTATGGATTTCGAATTACAAAGGAGAATCTTATGAAGATAGACGCCGCAGAAACCCTTCTTCGTGACCTTGGGTTCAAGTACTTCCGCGTCCGTCATCACGACGATAAAACGGCTCGAATTGAACTGGGGCACGAAGAAATCAAACGCCTCCTTGATGACGAGCTGCGCGAGAACGTTGTGACTCGATTGAAAGAACTCGGCTTCACATACGTCACATTGGATCTTCAGGGCTACCGCACCGGGAGCATGAACGAGGTGCTGACGATCGAGGTGAAACAGCAGTACATACGATAGGAAACGTTTGGTGAATCAACGCGGTGGGCAACATCTCCACTACGTGAAGGGCGGGAGGAACGTCACTTAGGTCATCAGCATGTTATTTGCCCGCGCGCCGCTATCTCAACTGGGGCTTCTTCCAACGGGTTTGACTCCTGCAAGCGGAAAATTGAGCCACCTGAGAGGTAAACTCGATCTGTCTAGGCACAAGAAAACGGCCAGGACAGTGCCCTGGCCACGCGGAGGAGATAAGCAGTTGACGTTCTTCTTCGTCTTATACTTCGACTGCCATCCTTACTTTCCCCAACTGCTGTCTGATCTGCTTCAGCAAATCTTTATTCTGTCTTTCCAGCTTTTTCCGTATCTGATCTAAGTCAATCAAAAGTTTCTCCAGTTGCGGTTTCGGGTCGGGGATGCGAAAATCGAACCAATGATCCTTTCCTGGCTGATCAAACTCAATGTGGATATCGTCGGGCGGCCCGGGTGGCCAGTCGCCGCCGAAGAAGAATTCCAGCTCACTCGGTCCCTCGCTCTCTTCGATTTCCAGTGACAACGTCATCCGCGAACCTTTCCGCAGGATCTCGACATTCACTTTTTCTCCTTCCTCAAACTCGGAGAGCTCTTCCCGAACATCTTGAAGGTTTTCCACCTTTGTATCACCGATTCTTAGGATCACGTCCCCAGCTTTGAAGCCCGCGGTTTCAGCGGCACTTCCTTCTTCCACACTTTCAACGAGTACCCCTTTTCCGTCCGGGGCCTCAAAGTATCTTCCGAGTTGAGGAGTAAGGTCCATCAGGCTAAGACCCTGAGTACCGGTCCCCCTGAAGATCATGATGCGGTGTGGAATCGACGGAAATGTAAACGCACGTGAGCGAAGTCTCCTCGGATACCTCCTGAGAGTAACCTGTAACTCTTTTTTCTCACTGCCCCTCATGACGACAATCTTCCCTTTGCTTCCCACTTCGGCTCTGCGGACACTCCTGATGAGATCGTCAGAATCATAAATCTGCCTTCCGTTGAACTCGACGATGACATCTCCTTTCTTGATGCCGGCGGAGTCAGCGGGGCTTCTCCTGACGACCCTCGTCACGTAGGTGCCTTCCTCTGTTTTCAGATTTTCCTTCTTCGCAAACTCGGGCGTCACGTCTCGAAGATACACGCCAAGCCACGGTCGGCGCGTCTGTTTATCTGTTTGACTCATCATCACCCGGGCGTGAGCAAGACCATCGAAAGTTACTCCAAGAGTTAATGCCGCAACGACAAGCGCGGCAAGGCTAACTTTAGGTGTGGGTTTCATGGTTCCTTCCTCTTCGAAAAGGATTTCCTAGGGGCGTTCCGGAACTGGACCCCTCACACAATTGAGAAACCTTACAGTTGAATGAGGTCTCCGTCACACGAGCTTGCCACCACTCACTACCTTTTAGACTCTCCTTCCACCGAGATGGTTGACGCCGTTTCCCAGAAAACAAAAACGGGTCTCCCGGACGGGAGACCCGCAGTGGGCCACCAGCCTGCGGTCTCTATTCCATCATTTCCCTTTCGCTAGGAGAGCATCAAGCCCCCACCTTTTGCCAGCGCGTGTCAGGGAGAGAACTAGAAGCAAGGGAAGCACAAGGATCGCCCACGGGTTGCCAAAGAAGTTCAGCGAGAACAGTGTCCCGTTCGTGAGATGGAAAATGAAGACAACGATCACTCCCACGAGCGCAGACAGATGTACGAGAAGCCCAAGGACGAGTGAAACACCCAGCGCCAGTTCTCCGCCTGCAATGCAACGCGACCACACTTCCACCCCGGGCTGTGCGACGTTATGAATAAACCACCGCGAGACGGGCGGGGCATTCCGCTCATAGTTCGCGAGCGACTTCTGCAGTCGTTCGCTGCTCGAAAGCCACCCGTTCTGGACCTTCGTGTACCCGAGGTGGAGAAACAGGATGCCGACGGCAAGGCGCAGGATCAGGATCGAGACTGGAGTGAGCTTCATCGTATCCGGTGGCTATTGTGAAGGAGCGCCTGCCGGTTCACCACGAATGTCCAACTCCAGTAGAATATTTTTCGCTCCAGCAAACTTGTCGAGGATAAATAGAATGTAGCGCGACTCCACGCTGATCGTCCGTGTCAGGGGAGTCTCGAACCGATAGTCTCCCGTGATTGCCTCCCAATTGCCATCGAAGATCGCTCCGACGAATTCTCCTTTCCCGTTCATGATGGGACTGCCGGAATTTCCTCCCGTTACATCTGTATTTGAGAGGAAGCAGACCGGGACATCGCCAAGCTTCGGATCAAAATACTTGCCGAAATCCCGCTTCTCGTAGAGTTCTTTGAGCTTTGCTGGAACAATAAATGGATCCTCGCCCGTCTCTTTCTCGATCACTCCACTGAACCTCGTTACCCAATCATACTGGACTGCATCTCGCGGTGCGTATCCTTGCACGGTTCCGTAGGTCAAGCGCAGCGTGCGATTCGCCTCCGGGTAGGTAAGTCCTCCTTTCCACTGGCTCCAGCCGTCCATCAGCCGGGCACGAAGGGCAAGGATCTTTGTATTGAACTTAGTAACTTTCTCGTTGATGGCTTTGTTCTCTT
Source organism: Ignavibacteriales bacterium (assembly GCA_037446075.1). Lineage (GTDB taxonomy): Bacteria > Bacteroidota > Ignavibacteria > UBA10030 > JAHEZR01 > JBBIJH01. The sequence continues at coordinate 46,698 of JBBIJH010000003.1, read as the reverse complement.
TGTCCAGTTCCATCGCCAGTTGTACAACGGGATCGTCCAAGATCTTCTCTGGTTTCTTTCCCATCAATCCATCACAACCCTCGGCTGTTGATAATTTCGTGTCGGAGTACAAATCTTCAACGAACTCACGGATCCCCTTCTCTTTCGCAGCGCCGGTTTTCCCTCTTGCAGCTTGTTCAATCGGAGCGATTTTCTGATCTGCCGGAAGTTCCGTACCCTTCAGGAAAAGAGCCGTAAGTACCTCCTTATCGGCCAGAAGGTAGGTGCCCTTATGAAGATCGTGGACAAAATGCTTCAGCGTTGAGATCTCGGATTCGCTGGGTTCCTGTTTTGATTTTAATTGAGCGAAACTCAAGAACCGGCTCCCCAGTCTCACCATATCGCATCCAGCAAGAATATTGTTCATCATAATCTGCTTCTTATTGAACCTCCGAATCTCCTCATATGCTTCAGCGATCTTTGGCAGGACGTCTCCGTACTTCTTCTGAAGATTCGGATCACTTGAAAGCCACTTCGTGAAGTCGGCCTCTAGGTCTTGCTTCCACTTCAGGAGTTTGTATCGTCTGATTCCTTCTAGCATACCCTGATAGTTCTTCATCGTATTTGCAATCCCGCGAGTTTTTCCCGCCATCTTGATCTCCACTTCTCGGCTCGTTTTCGCTGCGCGCTCCAGGATAGCGATGCGGGTCTTGTAAAGATCAACCGTGAACGGATACGTTTCTTCTTGAGCAAGGGCGATCGAGTATGAATCACGATACCGAAAGGTCCGACCCGGATAGCCCATGATCATCACGAAGTCCCCTTCCTTTACTCCTTGCGCAGAGATGGGAAGATACTTCGCTGGTTTGTAAGGGACATTTTCCTTTGCGTAACGAGCGGGCTTTCCGTCTGGTCCCACGTACGCGCGAAAGATGGAGAAATCACCCGTATGCCTCGGCCACATCCAGTTGTCCACTTCGCCCCCGTAGTTTCCGATTGAGGTCGGCGGAGCGTAGACAAGACGGATGTCGAGAAGTCGTTCAGACGTATACAAATGAAATTGCAACTGGTTAAACATTTCCGTCACGCGGCAATCGAGCTTTGTCTTCTCCTTCCATTTGTTCTCGATCTCTTTCGACTTCTCCTCGATCGCCTTCGCACGCTGCTCCACCGTCATCGAGTCATGAACGGCTCCCAGGACTTCGTCTGTGACGTCGACTATCTCTTTGATGATTGCGGCTGTATAGCCTTCAGCGGGTAGCTCCTCTTCGCGTGTCTTTGCCAGGAAGCCATCCTTGAGATAGTCATGTTCCACCGTGCTCAGCGCCTGGATTGCACCATATGCCACGTGGTGATTCGTCATGATGAGGCCTTCGGAGGAAACAAACGAACCCGTCCCTCCGCCCAGTAGCACAATGGCGTCTTTGAGGCTTGGTGCTGTCGGACTGAAGATGTCCTCCGTCGAAAGCCGTAAGCCCTTTGCCTTCATCGCCTCGATGGGCAGTTTGTTCAGAATCCACATGCCCTCGTCAGTTGTCTTCCACGAGACGAGGAAGAACAGAAACGCGAAGAGGCTCATCGTACGAACGAGGTTCTTTGACATGGGAGGCGCTCCTTTCGAATGGGTTAAATCGGAATTTAAATGGGGTCAACTCCAAAATGGCGATTAATCTCTCCAGAATCAAGTAGTGATTTCCATGAGTTTCCCTATTGACGAGGTTAACGTGCAGGAGGAGCGACGAATGATTCCAACTCACCCCCTTTTCTCTTCTTTTGCGAAGAGAAGGTGGAATCGGAGGGGTTGAGATCGTGCTGTCAATACCCACCTGATGGATACCTGACTAGTACGGAAAAAAAACATGTTTTCCAGAAATTGGAGAATCTGGAAGCGATTTCCTTCAAACCCGATGGTTGAATTACGGTGTGAAAATGGATATATTGGAAACGAAATTCAACAAATGAGGAATCCAGAATGATCGTTTACCTGAATGGGGATTATCTAGGAAAAGAAAAAGCTCAGATCTCTGTGGACGACCGCGCCTTTCTTTTTGCGGACGGCGTCTATGAGGTGATTCGCGCCTACAACGGTCGGCTGTTCAAACTTCCAGAACATCTGAGGCGACTTGAGCAAAGTGTGCGGGGTATCCGGATTCCTTTTTCGGAGTTCAAGAAAGTGGGAGAGGTTGCAGAAAGATTGGTCGCCGAGAATAAGCTGACGAGTGGGAACGCTTTGATTTATGTGGAAGTAACCCGCGGGTCGGCAGCACGAACTCACGCGTTTCCACCGCCGGAGACAAAGCCGAACGTCTATGTTGGTCCGCTGGAATTCAGCAAGAAGAGACACAGCCAGCAAGAGAAGGGGATTTCCGTCATCCTTGTTCCCGACATCCGATGGTCGCGGTGCGACATCAAGACCGTTGGTCTCCTGCCCAATGTCCTCATGGCGCAGCGCGCTCTGGACGAGGGCGCTGATGACGCGATCTTCGTCCGCGATGCAGTAGCGATCGAGGGAACCGCGAGCAATTTCTTTGGTATCTTCCAAGGAGTTGTAGTGACACACCCGAAAACGAATCTCATGCTCGCAGGCATCACGCGCGATGTGGTCCTTGAGCTGTGTGGAAACCTTGGTCTCCCGACCAGAGAGAGTCCCATCCTCGAGTCCGACCTTCCGCAAGCCGATGAGCTCTTCGTCACTAGCACCACCATGGAAGTAACTCCCGTTGTGGAGGTGGATGGGAGAAAAGTCGGAGATGGGAAGCCCGGTCGGATTACGCGGAGACTGCAGAAGGCGTTTCGGGAGTACGTGGAGTCGTTGGGTGATTGAGGATTGTCCGTGAAATGGAGCGGTGAAGCAATGAACAATTTCTCTTGCTAATGAGCGTGGGCGAAACACTCACACACAAAATCATCCGCTCGCACCTCGTTGACGGCACGATGAAAGCAGGCGAGGAAATCGGTATCCGCATCGACCAAACGCTCGTCCAAGACGCGACGGGCACAATGGTGTGGATGCAATTTGAGGAGTTCGGCATCCCGCGCGTGAAGAACCGCGTTAGCGTCACGTATGTCGATCACAACATCCTCCAGACGAGCTACGAGAACGCCGACGACCATCTTTTCCTCCAAACGATGGCAGAGAAGTACGGTGCGATTTTTTCCCGTGCGGGAAATGGAATCAGTCACTTCGCACACCTCGAGCGATTCGATGTGCCTGGCGAGACGCTCCTCGGCTCCGACAGCCACACGTGCACCGCGGGCGCCATGGGCATGCTGGCAATCGGTGCCGGCGGTGCCGAAGTCGCGGCGGCAATGGCTGGCGAACCTTTCTACGTCACCATGCCGAAGGTCGTGAAAGTCAACCTGATCGGCGAATTCCAGCCATGGGTCTCAGCAAAGGATGTGATCCTTGAGTTGCTTCGACGACTGACGGTGAAAGGTGGCATCAACAGAGTGATGGAGTACGTCGGGCCGGCCGCTGCAAGGATGAGCGTCTATGAACGAGCAACAATTTGCAATATGACGCAAGAGCTTGGTGCAACGTCGGGTCTCTTCGCTTCAGATGAGATGACGAGGAAGTTCCTCAAAGCACAGAAACGAGAGAACGATTGGAGGCCAGGTGGACCCGACCCTCATGCAAAGTATGATGATGAGATCACGATTGACCTCTCGAAGCTCGAACCGCTCATCGCAAAGCCATGGAGTCCGGACAATGTTGTGCCCGTGAGAGAAGTTGAAGGGACAGAGGTACGACAGGTTGCAGTTGGTTCCTCAGTGAATTCCTCGTACCGCGACCTTATGATTGTAGCCAGAGCACTCAAGGGAAAACACGTTGCTCCCGGCCTGCACATGACACTCTCCCCTGGGTCAAGGCAGATTCTCATTAATATAATGAACACCGGTGCGTTCAAAGACCTCATGGAGGCAGGTGTCCGCGCACTCGAAGTGGCGTGTGGCCCATGCATAGGAATGGGAGCGGCGCCGCCATCGTTCGGGAACAGCGTGCGGACGTTCAATCGGAATTTCAAAGGACGCAGCGGCACAGAAGATGACCGCGTGTGGCTTTGCAGTCCCGAGACCGCGGTCGCGACGGCAATCTACGGGAAGATTACTGACCCACGACGGTTAGGCGACCCGCCGAGAATTGAAGAGCCGGAAGAGTATGAGCTGTACACAGCGGACTTCTTACCCCCAGCAAAAAACGGGGACAATGTTGAAGTGCTCAGAGGGCCGAACATCGTGCCACCTCCACCAGCCCAGCCTGTGCCCGACCGAGTCGAAGGTGAGGTGCTACTGGTGCTTGGAGACAACATTTCGACAGACCACATCCTGCCGGGCGGGAACAACGTTCTACCGCTTCGCTCAAACATTCCGGCAATCAGCGAGTGGACATTTGCGTACGTTGACAAAACATTCCCGAAGCGGGCGAAAGAGAAGGGCGGAGGGTTCGTGGTTGGCGGGGAGAACTGGGGACAAGGCTCGAGCCGCGAACACGCGGCAATTGCACCGATGTACCTCGGTGTGAAAGTGATCATCGCGAAGAGCTTTGCTCGGATTCATGAGTCAAACCTCGTGAACTTTGGGATTCCGCCACTGAGGTTCGTGAATCCTGATGATCATGGAAAGATCAAGCAGGGCGACCGATTGCTCATCGAAGGACTCCGAGACGCGCTTGAGAAAGGAAAGGAGATTGTCCTGAAGAATTTGACACGGAACGAGAACTACCGACTAACACACGCCCTTTCAAAGCGGAAGGTGGAGATGCTGCTCGCGGGTGGGTTGACGAAGTATTTGAAGAGGAAATGGGGAAAAGGTGACTAACAACCGAGCATTATGTCCTTGTGAATCCCGATTTGTCGGGGTGAAGCAATCTGTTTCGGACATGTGCATGTTTGTTACTTTCTCTTGACGTGCAAGAGAAAGTAACCAAAGAGAAGCATGCCGAAATCAAAACGCCCGTGTTCTTTGTAACCTTTGGACGCCCCCACATCCGCCATTGATTTCGGTCTGCTATCGCGCGAGATACGGCAGGTGATCCAAGGCTTCAGAACTGTAGCTAACATATCATTTTTCCTAAACCTTCGGTTAAGAAGGCCTAAGGAGGTTTATCTGCCATGGCCATTCCCGATTATGAATCTATAATGCTTCCTCTCCTGAGGTACGCGAGCGATCAGCACGAACACTCACTGCGTGAGACCATTGAGGCTCTTGCAACAGGCTTTAAGCTCTCGGATGAGGAGCGCCGACAGCTTCTACCGAGCGGTCAGCAGGCCGTTTTTGACAATCGCGTCGGGTGGGCAAGGACGTACATGAAAAAAGCTGGTCTCCTTGAGTCCACTAGGCGAGGCTATTACAAAATAACCGAGAGAGGTCTCAAGGTTCTAGCCCAGAATCCTCTGGAGATCAATGTGGAATTTCTGGATCAGTTCATAGAATTCAAAGAGTTTAGAGCTCTTAGGAGAGCAACCGAGGAAACGCGAGAGGGAAGGGCTCCGGAGGAGACGCCGGAGGAGGTACTGGAGAAGGCCTTCCAGAGCATAAAGGCGAATCTTGTGAACGAACTGCTACAGCAGATCAAATCGAGTCCTCCCAGCCTCTTCGAAAGGGTCGTTGTTGAACTCCTGGTGAAAATGGGATACGGTGGCACTAGGAAGGATGCAGGTGAAGCAATCGGCAGAAGCGGAGACGAGGGAATTGATGGAATAATCAAAGAGGACCGGCTTGGAATGGATATCATTTACGTTCAAGCCAAGCGTTGGGAGAACACGGTCGGTCGTCCAGAGATTCAAAAATTTGCTGGTGCTCTTCAGGGGCAAAGGGCAAAGAAAGGGATTTTCATCACAACGTCTGACTTTTCTCGCGAAGCCTATGATTACGCAACACGGATTGACAGCAAGATTGTCCTTATCGATGGAGAGCAGCTTGCTCAACTCATGATCGATCATAGTGTGGGTGTCAGCCCGGTTGCAACCTATGAGATTAAGAAAATAGATTCCGACTACTTTACGGAGGAGTAGCGATGTATCTATTTCAACCCTGCAAACATCCCTGACCCCATTTCGTAGGGAGTTGTGTCTAGCCGTTGGAACACCCCCACATCCTCATCCCCGCCGGCGGATATGATAGAGTCTGCACCGCGCTTGAGCTTGAGAAAAGGTTGGCGGCTTTGAAACAAGACTGTTTGATTTTGTGGATGGTAATGCGTAGTATTATTGACAACAACCCATCATGCGGAAGGAGAATCTTGAATGACCACGATTTCCATACCACGCTCTGCTGTTAGGAAAAAAGAACTCGTCGCAGTCCCCCGGGATGAGTATGAGGCATATATTGCATGGCTCAAACGCGTCAAGTCTCTGCGTACCTTTGATCCCTCACCTTCCGAGAAGAAAGCACTCAAGAAAGCCCGGAAGAATCTGTCATCCGGCAAGTATCTCACTGTAGACGAAATCGAGCGTGAGGTGGGAATTACGCGTTGACCCTTCGGTTCTCAGGAAACTCAGGAAATTCCCCAGCAACGACGCAAAGCGGATTCTGGATGCAATCGATGGTATGGCTTTCAATCCCTACGCAGGTGACATCGAAAAAATGCACGGCGAAGGAGGACGTCTGGCGTCGCCGCGTCGGCTCTTACAGAGTGTTTTACGAGGTGATCACGCCCAAGCGAATAGTTCATGTGTTTCGTGTTTCACGAAGAACCAGCACAACGTACTGAGGAGATCACCCCGCTTTCATTGCCCTTCCGATCAAGCGTCCCTTCCCAAACAGATTACTTTCCACTTGGTCACACTTGATTTGTAGTTAGATTTTATGCTGCGCTTGAAAGAGAAGTTCCCGATGACTGAAAGCAATTACTCCCAAGAAAATTTGTTATTTGTATCTTACACCCAGAGCTTACTGCTTTTCCGCTCGTACATAACGATTGGAACATAAACCCCACATCCTCATCCTCGGCGGAGGATACGCCGGTGTTTACACCGCGTTAGAGTTAGAAAAAGCTCTCCGGCGCTCAGACGACTTCACCGTCACGCTCGTCAGCAAAGAGAACTTCTTCGTCTTCGAGCCGATGCTGCCCGAGGTGGCGTCGGGGAGTCTCGACCCTCGGCACATCGTCAATCCTATCAGGCATCTCCTTCGCCGCACGCGATTCTGTACTGCCGATGTTCAGTCCATTGATCTTGTGAATCGGCGTGTCACCGTTGCACACGGATTTCCGCGTCACAACCATCATTTCACCTTCGATTATCTTGTCCTAGCACTCGGCAGCGTCACGGACACGTCCATGGTCCCGGGTGTGGCAAAATATGGCCTCACACTGAAGACGCTTTCCGATGCAATCCAGATCCGTAATCACGTCCTTGGCCAGCTTGACGACGCAGATCTAGAGGATGACCCGGAAGCGAGAAAGGCGCTGCTAACCTTTGTTGTCGCTGGCGGTGGATTGACGGGCGTGGAAACAGTGGGGGAAATCACGGGCCTGCTGCACGACGCCGTGAAGTTTCACTCACGTCTGCACCCGTCAGAGCTCCGAATTCTCCTGCTGGAAGCCGGGCCAAGGCTGTTGCCTGAAATGCCAGAACGGCTTGGTCAATATGCGAAGAAGAAGCTGGAACGCGACGGCGTGGAGATTCGCTTGGGTTGTTCTCTTCTTGAGGCGGAGGAAGACCGCATCAGGCTTGACGATGAGACAGCCGTTCTTACACGAACCCTCGTCTGGACGGCGGGCATTCGAGCAAATCCTGTCATCGGCACGCTTGCTTGCAGGAAGGACCACAAGGCCCGGATCATCGTAAACGAGTTCCTGCAGGTTCCCGGTTACGAGGGTGTCTGGGCTCTTGGTGATAATGCGAGTCTCATCAACCCGAAGACCGGAAAACCATATCCGCCGATGGCGCAGTTTGCCATGCGACAGCCGAAGACGACGGCGAGAAACATCCTGGCCTCGATTCGAGGAAAGCTTCAGAAGCCATTCACCTTCACCGGACTTGGCCAGCTTGCGACGGTTGGGAAGCGGAGTGCGGTTGCACAGATTCTTGGACTCCAAATCTCGGGCTTTGTAGCGTGGTGGCTCTGGCGGACGATATACCTCATGAAGTTGCCAGGATTGAATCGAAAGATTCGCGTCATGATGGACTGGACGCTTGATCTTCTTTTCCCCAGAGACATTGTCCAGTATCGATTCTCTCGAGCGCAGCCCATCAGTCGTGCCCACTTCGAGCCGGGGGAGATCATCGTCTGGCCTGGCGACCCCGCGGACCGGTTCTACATTATCGATCAAGGCGAAGTCGAAGTCCTTGAGTTTGCCTCTGATGGGAAAGAGCAGCTTCTGGCCACGCTCGGGCCGGGCGAATACTTTGGCGAGATGGCTATTCTTGACGAGGCGCACGTACGTCGGGCCATTGTCCGCTCTGCTACATCTGTCGACGTTCTTGCTGTTCCTCGGGAACACTTTGAGGTGATGGTGAAGAAATCAAAAGATCTCAAGCAGAGTTTCCATCGCCTGCTTGAGGAGAGACGTCGAATCATTTCAGGCGAGAGCCAGAGTGAACCGGGCTCATCTACCTAGGTTAACAAGCGTTCCTGTGCCTCTCCGTGTCCTCCGCGACGATGCGCCCGGGGATTTCCTTGACTTACCGATAAGGAATCCCTATTTTTGAATCAACCTTTAACCTTTCCTCATCATAGGAAGGAGCGCTGACGATGTTGGGAATCATACTTCTCGTAGTTCTGGGAATTATTATCATTTGGGTCATCGCAAAATACAATTCGCTCATCACTCTGCGCAACCAGGTGAAGAACGGCTGGAAGCAGATCGACGTCCAGCTGAAGCGTCGCCATGACCTCATCCCGAATCTTATTGAAGCGGTACGCGGCTACATGCAGTTTGAGCAAGATACACTGCGAATGGTAGTGGAAGCGCGCAACGCCGCTGTTGCTGCCCGGGGTCCTGCTGAAGCGGCGGCAAAAGAAGGCGAGCTGACTCAGGCACTTTCTCGTCTCTTTGCTCTTTTTGAAAACTATCCGAACCTGAAAGCAAGCGAAAACGTCAAGCAACTTCAGGAGGAGCTGACGAGCACGGAGAACAAAGTGAGCTTCGCGCGGCAGTTCTACAATGACATTGCCACAAAGTTTAACATTGCCCAGCAGGTGTTCCCAGGAAACATTATCGCTGGGATGTTCCGGTTCACACCGGCAGAACTCTTCGAGGTGACAGTGGCCGCAGAGCGCGAAGTACCGAAGGTGGATCTCTCGTTGAAGAAGTAGTATGGACATAACGAAGTTCCCGAACATCTACGAGCAGCAAAAACGCAATCGCCGCCAGACGATCATCATCATGGCGGCGTTTGTGCTCTTCTTTGGGTTCCTTGGTTACGGGTTCGACCTCTTTTTCTTTGGCGTTGATCCGTTTGGCCTAGTCTACGAGGATGCACCAGGATTTCCAATCGGAACAGCCTTTGCGCTTATCGCTGGAGCCATCTTTGCATCGTGGGGATTGCAGAGCGGTGCAGTTGCTGTCCTGAACTCGTCGAGGGCGTATCCCGTTCCAGAGAATGACCCGAAGTACCGGACCTTGATCAACATCGTCGACGAGATGACAATTGCCTCGGGACTTCCAAGACCGAAGCTTTACATTGTTCCGGATCCTGATCCGAATGCTTTTGCAACAGGAAAAGATCCACAGCATTCTTACATTGCCGTAACCGAGGGATTGGTTGAAAAGCTAAACCGCGAGGAGTTACAAGGAGTAATCGCTCACGAGATGAGTCATGTGAAGAACTACGACATCCGCACGATGACCGTTGTGGCTGCTCTCGTCGGGGCCATCTTTCTCCTCTCTGACGCTGCAAGGAGAATGATGTTTTATGGAGGCGGTCGTGCGGGAAGAAGAAGCTCCTCGCGGGGAGGGGGTGGTGGGGCAATCGTCGCGATTCTCTTCGTCGTTTGGCTCATCGCGATGATCCTAGCGCCAATCATCAGTCAGTTGTTAGCGATGGCCGTGTCGCGACAGCGAGAGTACCTCGCCGACGCATCGGGCGCTGAACTAACAAGGAATCCGCTTGGACTGGCCAGCGCGCTTGAGAAGATCGAGTCTTCAGCAGAGCCAACCAGAGCAATCAAGCGCGGCTCGGCTCATCTCTGCATCGTTGATCCCCTCGGACGAAAGGCCAACTTCAAGGAAGGAGCCATCGCCGACGTGTTTGCGACACATCCCCCAATCTCCAAGCGCATCATGATACTGAGGGCGATGGCGTATTCGTTCCAGTCGTGACCGTTTCGATTACGCTTTTATCTAGCCCTTTTCTTTCCCAATCTTCGCGTCTCTCTACTTTCTTCTCATTGTAACCAGGAGTGCATTCGATACCGGTCTCTCTCCCGTCGGGTCGGAGGGCGAATTCACTACTCTTCCATTCACGACCATCGTCGTTGACCCCCCGCCATCAAGGTTGATAGCGTCGTGAGCGCCAAAGCGTATCATCAGATTGGCCAACTCGTCGAGCGTGATTCCAATGCTGCTGTCTTGTCTTCCGTCAACTGTAACGAGGTAGAGCTTTCTCCTGTCTTTTGAAATCCCCACGGCTGTCCTTGGGTGACGCCGATCCGTGTTGGCAGGGATTGCCTCTTCGGCCTCTGCCTCTAATCGGAACGTATTCTTGCCCTCTCTGACGATCCTTGGCCAGCCTCCGATCGCTTGAGTTACCTTGCCGACGCGAGGTGTTAGCCCGAAGAAGAATTTGACGGTGTCCTTAGGGGCAAAGTCTTTGAGAACAAAGGGCCGAGACTTTCCTCGTGCAATGAGAACGTAGCTTCCTTTGGGAATGCTCGCATTACCCGTGAGATCAATTAAGCTATCAACCACGGCTCGGACGGTGTCCTGGACGACCATCGTAGAGATTGGGCGAAGCCACACCACCACACCATAGGCCACCGTGCCAGTTCTTTCTCCATAAAATTTGTTAAAGAGGATAGCTTCTCCGGCAGAATTCGCCTCATTCAGGTTGTTTACCTTCAGGACTGAGCCTTTGGCAGTAATAACTCTGAGAGCGAGTGTAAACCGTCCGATGAAAGGCTTCTTCTCCTTTGTTATTCCAAAGATCGATTTTGGTGGAATGCTGCCGCGCCTTTTCACTACCTCCCCATTCTCTACTTGGATATTGATCGGGGCACCATCCTGAACATCAAAGAAATCTCCGTTGATTGCACCGACAACGAGAATGCTATCATTTGTTTTTCTCGAAGCAATGGAGCTTGTCCGTTCTTTGGCATTGAGCACTCCATTTCCATCCTTGCCCGCCTTGGCTGTCTCGACGTTGAGTCGTGGATTTGAGAGATCGACTTCCAATACATTTACCTTCAAGGGAACACTTGGAAAGGAGAGGGATGCATGTTTAACTCCAGGGGCCAGAACCTCTGTCGTGACTGTATCGGAGCTCTGACCGTAGGCGTGTGCTAAGAGTAAGAACAGGAGGAGCGGAAATCCCAGATTGCGTTTACCTATCATGATGCTGAGGAAAAGAGTGAGAGTGCACTTACTCGAAAGGTAGGTCGATGAGCCATTTCCAGAAGCCGTGCATGAAATCGACATGATCGGGCGCAGAGTTGCCCGCGAAGCCAAGAACACGGAATCCACCTTCCTCAACGTCGCTCAGTTGCTGCATCCCACCAGGTCCCCATCGGAGTACCGGCGTTCGTTTCAGACCGAGTTGCTGTATCAAGTAATCGGCTGTTTCGGTTGTGCTTGAGAAGGTGCCGGGGAAGATCTCGGAATGAAGAACCCAAAATGTCTTCTTCCCAGCCGCCGCGTCGCGGGCAAGCTGAGCAAAGACAGATAGCTGATCAGTGTTAATCTTCACAGGTCTGTAACTTGTTTCTGGCTCCCATCCGGGAAGGTAATCTGTGTGAAGGCCATCCAAGAGAACTACAGCACCCACCCTGTCGTAGACAGATGGATTGGAAAGAATTTGTCTGATGGCTCCGTAACCCGCGCTCCATGCGGTCAACGTGATGCTGCTCCATCGTACACGGTGCTTTATCGCCTCCGAGAGTTTCTCCGCCGCCTCAACAAGGAGTGAGTCAAATCGATTGGGATTCTCGAAAGCTCTTTGATAGACAGCCGAGCCAGCCCCAATCTGGATACTGATCATTGCAGCCTCGCGGCGAGATTTCGCTAGGTTGTATTGCGCAAGCCATGGCGCTCCGTGGAAATGGACGATCAAAGCGAGGCTGTCACCCACAACCACGCCTTGGGGAATAAACAGCTCACCAAGGGAAAGCTGGAGCCGCATACCGGGAACTTCCCGCTTCTCGACCCTCTCATGGGCGCGGCTATATTCAACCATCGGTGAGGGGTTCTGGGGAACGCCTTTCTCTGCAGGAGTACCGGGAGAGCTGGTATCGCGTGTAGCCTTTATCCGTTGCTGATTCCTAACGATTATAATACTGGTTATATCTGCAGGGACATGCACGAGAGTTGTTCCGGGTTGAGCCGGATGATAGAAGAGGACTAGAAAAAAGGAGGAAGCAAGACTGTAGACTTTATGCACTGCTTTTTTCCCAAAGGCGGTTGTGTAGAATCTAGTATATGAGGTATTTTTTCCTCAACGTGCGAAAGCGTTCTGTATCCTCCTTCCACCTCGTTACAATTTCCTCTGGACTCGTACTACCATCCACCATCTCTCGTATCCACGAGACACCCGCAAGCCGATCGAAACGACGGTCGCGGAAGGCAAAATCGTTCGGGTAAAGCTTTTTCAGAGAAGAGAGGATATAGATTGCGGTTCGGACTGGCTGGAAAGCGTTTCGATCGATCACATTGAGATAGATTCCACGGCAGAGTTCGTTTTCGTACTTTGGATCGACCGTAACTCGCTCGATATCGACGGGTATGAATTCAATCGGCTGAAACATGATTCCCGGCAGACCGAATGAATTGAGAGTCTCCGCCAGCTTCTCACCCGCTATCCACGGTGCGCCAAGGCATTCAAATGGATGTTCCGTACCCCGACCCTCCGAAACATTTGTCCCCTCGATCAGGCAGGCTCCTGGGTAAACAATAGCGGTTCTCATCGTTGCCATGTTGGGAGAGGGCTTGATCCAGGGCAGGCCGGTTTCATCGTACCAGAATTCTCGTTTCCAAGGCTCCATTGGAATGACGCTCAGGCTTACCTTCACTCCGTCCTTCAACCAGCCTTCTTCATTGAACATCTTCGCCAACTCCCCAACGGTCATGCCGTGAACAATGGGGATGGGATGAAGGCCGACGAAGGATTTCAGAGAATCCTCACGCACCGGGCCTTCGACTCGATCTCCGCGGATTGGATTGGGCCGATCCAGTACAACAAAGGGAATTCCTTGTTCTGCCGCTGCTTCCATCGAAAGTGAAAGTGTGCTGACATAGGTGTAGAACCGAGCGCCAACGTCCTGGATGTCAAACAGAAGGAGCTCGATGTCTTTCAGCATCTCCGGGGTGGGTTTGTTTGTTGCGCCGTAAAGCGAGTAGATCGGAATCCGGGTTTTCAAGTCAAGGCCATGCTGTACACTTTTCCCATCGGGAGCGTCGCCGCGGATGCCGTGTTCCGGTCCAAAGAGAGCAACAAGTTTCGCATGGGGTGATGCACTCAGAGCATCAGCAAGATGGCGACCGTCCCGAAGGACAGACGTGTGATTACAGATCAGGCCGAGGCGCTTATTCTCTATTATACTCATGTACTTCTCGAGCAATAAGTCTGCACCCACCTTAATAACGCTTGCCCGAATGGTTTCTGAAGCAGGCAGCATCGAAAGGTGAAATAGAGTTGGGATGAGAAGCATGGTGTGGGCATTCATGATGTTAATAGAAAAAGGGTTGCGGGTCGAGAATAGCAAGAGAAACACCGATGGTTTCGAAGCGGACCCCACCGTGCCTAACGATAGCCAAGACTTTTCACGTTGTCAAGTGAAAAACCGAGAGCATATTTTTCTGGAATCTTCTATGAAGAATATGTAGATTGATAGAGCTTTCTACCGTCCGTCACAAGATCGTCTCATAAGTGATTCACTCTGTGTGATTTCCCACGAACGAGTACTTGCTGTTTTTCAGGGCGAAGAACCCGACCGAGTCCCTATTTTTGAGCTTCTCATCGACCCGGCGGTTATTGAAGCTCTTCTTCCGGGAGCCGACTATCCTGACTTTGTCGAGGCAATGGACATCGATGTCGTTGTAACTAACACCCCCTCAAAGCTCTATGAGGAAAAAGTCCTCGATGCCGCGCAGCGGATTGTAGTGAACGAATGGGGGATTACCCGGCAATACGGCGCACAGATTGTCTCCATGCCGCTCGACGGGCCGATCAAGAAGCCGGAAGATCTCGAAGGGTACAAACCACCTGACCCCTATGCAGAGCGCAGGTATGATGAACTCCGGCGGCTCCTCTCTCGCTTCAAAGGAAAGAAATTTGTTGGGATGCATCTTCACGATGGCTTCAGTTATCCCTGCTATCTCCGGGGCATGCAGCAGCTCATGATGGATCTTTTTGAGAATGCCGATCTAGTTCGACGACTCGTGCGACTTTCCGTCGATCATAATATCGCGATCGCTGAACGAGCCATCGAGTTAGGGGCGGACTTTATCCTGCTGGGCGACGATTATGGATCCGTTGAGGCCCCCCTCATTTCGCCAAAGCATTTTCAGGAATTCTTCTTCCCGGCGATCCGCGAGATCGCCGAGGCTGTGCACGCGAAAGGGGCATTCTGCATCAAACACTGCTGCGGAAACATCAATCAAATTCTTGATGACATGATAGCCACAGGCATCGATGCTTTGCATCCCTTCGATGCGACGGCTGGAATGGAGCTTCTTGCCGTGAAGCACCGGTTTGCTCATCTCGTCGTGATGGGAGGGGTGGATTGCGGGCCGTTGCTTTCAGAGCACTCTGTTTCTGAAGTTGTCAGCGAGGTGAAGCGGTTATTGCGTGCAGTGGCTCCCGGTGGGCGATACATCATCTCCTCCACGAATACGATCCATCACACAGTGAAGCCTGAGAACTATAAGGCGATGCTCGACACGGTGAAGGAATTTGGTCGATATCCGGTCAGTGTTGAGTAATTATCTTTGAGCTACTCCCCCGTGTTGAAACTGACATGAAGCTACGACGCTATACGACCCTCGCGATCCCCGATCCTGTCGAATTGATGTTCGGTAAAGCCCCGAACCCGATCACGTGTGGCTTTGGTCTCACGATCGGGGCGGGGCAGGTGTTTCCCGAAATTAATTTCACACTCCCGACGATGTCCATCGAGGCGCAAACATGGCCAGAAGTCCTCGGTCATTATGAAGAAATCGGCTCAATGGTCGAAAGTGCAGCGAGGCGATTGAGTCTGACGGGCCTGATGGTGGAGTTTGAGCTTCTGCCACAGATGACTGAGCATCCAGAGTGGGGGGCCGAAATAACAGGAATCCTGAAGAAGCATCTCCGTCAAGCTCACGAAAACTATGGACTGAAGTCTGCGCTTCGTGTGACGATCACCGACATCCGTGATAACGCGCGTCCACCAGTTCTGCGGTCGGGAAAACCATGGGAACAAATGTTAGAGTCCCTTGAACTTTGTGCCGATGCAGGAGCCGACCTCTTTTCGATTGAGTCCATCGGTGGAAAAGAGGTCAACGATCAAGCCATGCTGGATGGTGATCTCCATGGAGTGATCTTTGCGCTCGGTGTTCTGGCCCCGCGGGACGTAGCGTTCTTGTGGGAGAACATCACTCGCATTGCAGACGAAAAGAATATACTCTCTGGTGCAGACTCGGCATGTGGATTTGCAAACACGGCGATGCAACTTGCTGGCCAGCAGATGCTGCCCGAGGTATTTGCGGCAGTGATTCGCGCGGCGAGTGCTGTGCGGAGCCTCGTGGCCTTTGAACACGGCGCAAGTGGTCCGTCGAAAGATTGTGCGTACGAAGGACCTATCCTCAAGGCGATCACTGGCTGTCCAATCTCAATGGAGGGCAAATCTGCAACGTGTGCACACTTCAGTCCCATCGGCAACATCAGCGCGGCAATGTGCGACCTGTGGAGCAACGAGTCTGTGCAGAACATCCGGCTGCTGTCGGGTTCGGCACCTGAAGCATACTTGGAACTTCTGGCCTACGACTGCCGACTTTTCAATGAGGCACTGAGGACAAATCGCGAGGGTATGCTTCAAAAGCTCCTCGTCGATTCCGACGCTCTCAGCACTCCTCAGGCGCTTGTCTTGACTCCAGATTCAACGATCCGATTTGCTCGAGCCATTGTCAAGGAGAAAAACAACTTTCACCGGACTGTCGCGGCGGCTCAGGAAGCGTGGCAGGTCATCAACGAAGCGGCCCAGGATCGGAGGCTGAGGCTCCCTGCTTCCGAACAACGATGGATGGCAAGGATGCACGGCGAACTAAGTTCCCTTCCCGATGATGAAGACCGCTTTCTCGAATCGATATCCGCGAAGTACAGAGATCTTTTCCTTCCCGAAAGTTACGGGCTTGACCGATTAGACTAATGGATTTTTCTCTTCCGATCATCTCCCTCATTTCTATTCTCTTCTTCGGCGTTGCAATTCTTTATTCGTCCGTGGGACACGGTGGTGCTTCGGGTTATCTGGCAGTTCTATCGTTTTTCGCTGTTGTTCCCGCTGCGATGTCTACTACGGCGTTGATCCTCAATCTACTCGTTGCTGGAATTGCTTTACTCTCCTACTCTCGCGCCAGGCATCTTGATTTGAGACTCACATGGCCCTTTCTTATTGCATCGGTTCCGGCGGCATTCCTTGGAGGACTGGTTCACGTTGCCGCGCATGTTTATTTTATAATCCTTGCCGTCGTTCTCCTCCTTGCCTCGTTGCGATTTCTATTTGAGGTGGGGACGAGACCTGAAGAGCAGAGTTTCAAAAGTCCCTCTTTGGTTATCGCGTTTCTTGTGGGGGCGGTGATTGGCTTTGTGTCAGGAGTTGTTGGAGTTGGGGGCGGAATTTTCCTGAGTCCATTGATTTTACTAGCTGGTTGGGGAGACGCAAAGAGAACCGCAGCCACATCGGCAGCATTTATTTTTGTGAACTCAATCGCGGGACTCGGCGGCAGAGTTAGCGGAGGTACGTTTGAAGTGGGGACGCTCATCCCGTTTGTAGCCGCAGCCTTTGCTGGCGGCTGGCTTGGGTCTCACCTCGGCGCTGTGCGCTATTCGAATCAAACGATCAAACGTGTCCTTGGACTGGTTCTTCTGATAGCATCAGTAAAACTATTTATCTCGTCATGAGTGTCGTCGTCGCACAACATTTGGTGAAGAAGTATGGCGAGTTCACCGCTGTCGATGACATTTCGCTCGAGGTACAGAAGGGCGAATGCTTCGGCTTCCTCGGGCCAAACGGGGCGGGCAAGACTTCCACGATGAAAATGATGTACGCCGTGTCGCCCATCACAGCGGGTCAGCTCTTCATATTAGGCCTTGATGTGAAAGCACATCCTCGAGAAGTCAAGCGGAGATTGGGGGTGGCTCCACAAGAGTACAATCTTGATCCGGACTTCAGCGTACTCGAAAACCTCTTAGTTTATGCACGCTACTTTCGAATTCCAAGGAGCGATGCACGCGCACGAGCCTTTCAGCTACTTGACTTCTTCCACCTCATGGAAAAAAAAGACTCCGTCGTCGAGCATATCTCGGGCGGCATGAAGAAAAGATTGATTCTGGCTCGCGCACTGATCAACGAGCCGGAACTCCTCATTCTGGATGAACCTACAACGGGATTAGACCCTCAAGCGCGCCACTTGATCTGGGAGAAAATCAATGAACTCAAGAGCCGTGGTATCACGGTGCTGCTTACGACTCATTACATGGACGAGGCCGAGCGGCTTTGTGATCGGTTGGTCATTCTGGACCAGGGGAAGATTCTTGCGGAGGGAGAACCCAAGAAGCTTGTACAGGAGTTCATTGGTGACGAGGTGGTGGAAGTCGTGCCCTCGGACCTCGAAAGCGCGTTGACGGCGCTGAAGGTTGACTCAGAGGGTATGCGGTTTCAAGTCAATGGCAAGAGGATTGAGATTCTCTCAAAGAATCCGAGAGAGATTGTTCCGCGACTTATGAATCAACTCAAGCTGGAAAACTTATCGCTCCGGCGAGCGACACTCGAAGACGTTTTCCTTCACTTGACAGGGAGGGAGCTAAGAGAATGAAAGGCTCGAATGGCATTTTCAGATTGCCTGTCCTAAGCTCTCTCTGCTGGACCGTGTGGCAGCGAGATATGGATGTGTACAAGAAGACATTCAAAGTCAATTTCGTTCCACCTCTCTTGGAGCCCATCCTCTATCTTGTTGCTCTTGGATTTGGCTTGGGATTTTTTGTGAAAGAGATCGAAGGCATCTCCTACACGAGATTCATCGCGCCCGCACTTTTTTCAATCACGACGATGTATGCAGCCTTCTTCGAGTGCACCTACGCATCGTTCGTGCGTATGTATTATCAAAAGGCATTCGATGCCATTATTGCCACACCAGTGAATATCGACGAGGTTGTAGCTGGAGAATTGTTGTCAGGCGCGACGAAGGCGTTCATCAACGGAGGAATCGTATTGGGAGTCATCGCAGCTTTTGGATTGGTTGATCTACGATACGTCATGGTCTTGCTGCCGTTTGGATTCTTTGCGGGGATTCTCTTTGCGGCGCTGGGCATGATTTGTACGGCGATCGTTCCATCCATCGACTCTTTTAACTATCCTATCTTTCTCTTTATTACCCCGATGTTTTTGTTTAGCGGTACCTTTTTCCCGATGTCCATCTTGCCCGAACCTGTCGTCGTCTTGGCCTACGCGGTGCTGCCTCTGACCCATGTCGTAAAGATTGCGCGAGGTCTCACGCTTGGGGCGCCAGAAACAAGCCTGGTTCTCAGCTTCCTGTGGATTACAGTGGTCTCCGTCATAACGTCGATCTTAGCAATAAACCTGATGCGAAGAAGGTTAATTCAATAGTCACAAAACCCAAGGGGTGAAGCTTGAGCAAAAGGGGAATATGGTTTACGTCCTCCACTCCAGTGATCATTCGCCGAGCTCGACTGGCTGATGGGCCCATCATTGCTCGATTCAACGCAGCGATGGGAAAGGAAACGGAGGGGGTGACATTGGACGCGATACGCCTTCGCGCCGGGGTTCGGGCGATTCTTCAGGACAGGACAAAAGGATTCTATCTTGTCGCAGAAGTTCATGGCAAGGTCGTTGGTCAAATGATGATCACGCGCGAGTGGAGCGACTGGCGAAATGGGTATTTCTGGTGGATTCAGAGCGTGTACGTCCTACCGGCTTACCGCAAGAAGGGAGTATACCGAAGTCTCCATGAGTATGCGGTGAATCTCGCCCGGACAAGGAAAGACATCTGTGGAATCCGGCTCTACGTCGATCGTAAGAACAAGGCCGCGCAGAAAGTCTACAGGAAGTTAGGGATGAAGAAGGCCAGATACGAAATGTTTGAAGAGGATTTTGTCCTAAGGCGGCACTCCTAAAGCGAATCTCCAGGTTCCGCTCGACGTCCCTCTCAAATCTTTCTCACGCTCCCCCTTGACAATCGATTGGAAAAGGCTTATTTTTTCATCTGAATGATTGTTCAATCGTTCATTTCATCCCTTGAGGAGGCTCGATGCCAAAAGCGAAAGACGTGTGTGATGTCGAATATGTTCACCAGGATCGGGTGAAATCGGCTCGAAAAGCCATCCATGAGGACGAAACGCTCATCGGGATGACGGAGACGTTTGGGGTTCTGAGCGATCCGACTCGTCTGAGGATCGTTCTCGCCTTATCTAAGGAAGAGCTTTGTGTGTGCGACATCGCCGCGCTCCTGGGTGTGACGGAGTCCGCTGTGTCACATCAGCTTCGTCTCCTCAGAAATCTTCGACTTGTCAGATTTCACCGGAACGGGAAGATGGCATATTACTCCCTCGATGACGAACACATCGAGGATCTCATCAGAGTCGCAGCCCGTCACGTCTCCGAACTATGAAAGCATCTCGGAAGCCAGTCGAAAGCGGTCGGCTGCGCACGTCAACCTTCCTCGTCGAAGGAATGTGCTGCGCCGACGAAGAGTTCACAATCCGGAAAAAACTCAGCTCATTACCGGGTGTGAATTCCTGCGCATTCAACCTGGTCGCCCAGAAGCTTACCGTAACCCACAGTGTAGAGGAGGGAGCCATCTGCAAGGCCCTCCGAGATGTCGGCTTCTCGCCGCGCCCACTGACGGAGGGTCTTCGATCTGCGACGCTGCGAGAAAGTGGTTGGCATCTGTATTCGGTTCTCGGCTCTGGATTTCTCACACTTGTCGGCCTCCTTCTTTCCCGCCCCGATGTTCTACCTGCCATCACGAATTCGGTTTTTGGCGCCGCGGTTTTGCTTGGCGGCTGGCGGATTGCACGGAAAGGGCTGAAGGCAGCCCGTGCGCTTGCCTTCGACATGAACTTCTTGATGACAGGTGCCGTGATCGGAGCGATGATCATTGACAAATGGGAGGAGGCGGCCGTCGTTACATTCCTCTTTGCTCTTGCCCTCTGGCTGGAATCCTACAGTTTGAAGAAAACGCGGAATGCAATTCGTTCTTTGATGGATCTTTCGCCCGCTATAGCTCGAGTGCGGAGAAATGGGACGGAAGTTGATCTCCCCGTCGAAAACGTCCAAATAGGAGACCACATCTTCATCAAACCGGGGGAACGGATTCCCCTCGACGGGATCGTCGTCGCAGGGTACTCCTTCGTCGACCAAGCACCGATCACAGGAGAATCCCTTCCCGTTGAGAAACTACCCGGGGATACTCTTTTTGCTGGTTCTCTGAATCAGAAAGGCTCACTCGAAGTCCGCGTCACAAAGCCTGTACAGGATACCACCCTTTCTCATATCATTCATCTGGTTGAAGAAGCCCAGAGCCGACGCGCACCTTCGCAGGCTTTCGTGGATCGCTTTGCACGGATTTATACTCCAGCAGTGATTGGCCTCGCTCTCCTTGTCAGTATTGTTCCTCCGGTTTTCTTCGGCGAGCCATTCGAATCATGGTTTTACCGGGCGCTTGTACTGCTTGTGATTGCATGTCCCTGCGCACTTGTGATCTCGACCCCTGTGACGATCGTAAGCGGTTTAACAAACGCTGCACGGAACGGAATCCTGATCAAGGGTGGCGTTCACCTCGAGGATGCGGGAGGATTGAAGGTGATTGCGTTCGATAAAACAGGAACCCTGACACGGGGACTTCCGGCAGTGATGAATGTAATCCCAGTCGATAATATCCCTCCCGAAAGAATTATTGCCATCGCTGCAGCAATGGAGTCTCACTCCGAGCATCATCTGGCTGATGCGATAGTCTACTATGCAAAGGAGCGCGGCGTTTCGTATGAAGATCTGGCAATGCACGATTTCGAGGCCATTCCTGGAAAAGGGATCCAGGCGTCACTGAACGGGGAGACCTACTACCTCGGGAACCATACTCTCGCCGAGGAGAAGCGAATCTGTTCACCAGAGGTTGAAGATAAGCTCCAGCAAGTTGAACGGGAAGGGAAAACCACGATTATTGTTGGAACCGAGAAGGCTGTCCTTGGGATTATTGCCATCGCAGACAGTCTTCGTCCAGAGAGCAAGGAAGCAATTCGATTGTTACACGAGCGCGGCATTGAGAGAATCGTCATGCTCACGGGCGATAACCCTGGAACGGCGAAGGCGATCGCCGATCAGTTGAAGGTCGATGAGTATCAGGCCGAACTACTCCCGGAGCAGAAAGTCGATGCTATTCAGTCCCTTGTCGAGCGATACAAGAAAGTCGGAATGGTCGGCGACGGAGTGAACGACGCTCCCGCGCTGGCAGCGGCTACGGTCGGCATTGCGATGGGAACAGTGGGATCCGACACGGCGCTGGAAGCGGCTGACATCGCGCTGATGAGCGACGAGCTACCCAAGCTTTCCTACACGATTCTCTTGAGTCGAAAGACATTAAAGCTCATTAAACAGAACATCGCCCTGTCGCTTCTTATCAAACTGACATTTCTTGCACTTGCCGTTCCCGGGATTGCAACTCTTTGGATGGCAATCGCTGCTGATGAAGGTGCCACCCTTGTCGTGATTTTCAACGCGCTCCGTATTTTGAGAACGAAGGATCGAAGTATGGATTGAACTTCGGTCGAGAATACCTTTTTGACTTTCATCCGATTTTTTGTTAACTTGGTTTCGCTTTTACAGGTGAGTTTCAAGATAAACAAGAGGATGTCTGGATGTACGCTGTAGTTGAGATCGGTGGAAAACAGTTCAAAGTAACCAACTCTCAGAAGGTAAGGGTTCCAACGCTCAAGGCCGCGGTGGGAGAAGTGGTCACCTTCGAGAAAGTGCTGCTAGTGTCTGATAACGGAACCGTGAAAGTTGGCCACCCAAACGTTGAGGGTGCAAGAGTAGAAGCAAGAGTCCTCGGGCATGGGAAAGAGAAAAAGGTCGTCGTTTTCAAGAAAAAGCGTCGGAAGGGATATCGGGTAAAGCGAGGTCATCGACAGGGGTACACGGAGATTGAGATAACGAGCATAGGCTAGAGTGTAGGAGAAGAAGCATGGCACACAAAAAAGGAATGGGAAGCTCGCGGAATGGCCGCGATAGCAACGCACAGCGTCTTGGAGTGAAGCGCTTCGGGGGACAGATGGTGACCGCCGGAAGCATCCTCGTCCGACAGCGGGGAACGAAGTTCCTCCCCGGCCTGAACGTCGGACGCGGCGGCGACGACACGCTCTTTGCTTTGAGAGACGGCATCGTCAAGTTCGAGCACTTCAACAAGACGAAGAAAATGGTAAGCGTTGTAGAGCCTGCTTAGGTTTTCAGTTCCCTCCGCCCCCACGAAGTGGCCCTTCGGGCTGGCGGAGGTTTTTACCCCCACCCAAAACGACCCCTCTACGAGTTTACTACTCGTGAGCATTTATCCACTCTGATCAGGAGCCACCCATGAAAATTACAGTCATCGGTGCCGGCAATGTCGGTGCGACCACAGCCCAGCGCCTCGTCGATAAAGAACTTGCCAACGAGGTGGTCCTCGTTGACGTCATCGAGGGTTTGCCGCAGGGCAAAGGCCTCGATATGTATGAAGCTACACCCATCGAAGGAACCGACGTCAAGGTCGTCGGGAGCAATCGGTACGATGAAACAGCGAACTCGGATCTCGTCATCATCACGGCAGGGATTGCAAGGAAGCCGGGGATGACGCGCGAGCAACTCCAGGATACGAACGAGGAGATTGTCAAAAGTGTCACTGAACAAGCAGTCGCGGTTTCCCCCAAGGCGATCCTCCTTGTAGTTTCCAACCCGCTGGATGTCATGACGTACGTCGCGTTAAAGGTCAGTGGCTTCGAGCGACACCGAGTGATCGGAATGGCCGGAATTCTGGATACGGCTCGGTTCCGAACGTTTATTGCGATGGAGCTGAACGTGTCCGTGGAAGACGTCTACGCGATGGTCTTGGGAGGTCACGGCGATTCGATGGTGCCTCTGCCGCGCTACTCGACCGTTGCAGGAGTTCCGCTGCCAGAGCTTCTCTCCAAGGAGGCGATCGATCGCCTCGTGAAGCGAACCCGTGACGGGGGGATCGAGATTGTTAACTACTTGAAGACAGGAAGCGCCTACTACGCCCCTTCCTCAGCAGCAGTCCAGATGGCGGAAGCAATCGTGAAGGATAAGAAGCGCATCCTGCCTTGTGCAGTTTACCTGCAGGGTGAATATGGTATTCAAGACACAGTCGTAGGCGTGCCTGTGAAGCTTGGAAAGAAAGGCGTGGAGGAGATCATCCAGATCAAATTGAACGATGAAGAGCAGGCAGCGCTGAACAAATCGGCTGCTGGTGTGAAGGAGAATATGGGGAAGTTGAAGATGTAAGAGCGGCTGCTCAGGTCTCGTAAATTGAGAGCCCCCGTCAGATCGAGAGGGGGCTTCTCATTTTTCGGTTTTCGTAGACGTGAGATAAGGAAAAGGACGCGAAGCGTTGCGAAAATTTTTCACTTGGCCTTTCCAAGTTTCCTCGCTATATTCCTGCAACGATCGTTCTACTATTCAAACCTGTCCAGAGGGGCTCGCCATGAAAACACCTTTCCTTGCGGTTGTCTTTTTTCCTCTTTCCGGGTTTCGCCGTTAGCCAGCAGCCAAGTTACGATTCCCTCAAGCAGCAAAGGGGCGAGCGGTTTAGCACGAACCTGGATAACTTCAGCTACCCCACGGTCGGGTACGGCACGTTTCGTACAGTGGGGCGTGAGCAGTTCAGCTGTGCTGACCGTGCTGCTCTACCAACCTTCTACTCGCTGGTCGGACTATGGATCGGCGCCAAAACCACTGACGGAAAAACTCTAGTCAGTACGGGAGCGGGAGACTATACATCGGGCTCGCGCCCCGAGTTTCACCCGGTAGAATATCCAATCAGGGAAGAGGTAAAGCAGAGCTTGCTCTCTGCCTCTGTAAAGGAGAACATCCGATATTCGTTCGATGACCAGCTACACTTCGAGGGCCATTCGCCACTTGGGGTCAAGGTAGATCAACGGAGCTACGTTTTCGACAACAAGCCGTTCTTTGTTCTGGATTTTGAGCTGAAGAATGTCGGGCCATATGAGAGTCTGAAGGATGTGTACGTTGGGTTATTTGCTGACATTGATGTGCCAGACGAAGCGAGTGAAGTTGCCGATAATGACGTTGTAAAGATCGTCGGAGACCGTAGACAAGCAATCTACTTCACGAACTCAGCAGGTCCAGTGAAGCCAGCAATGGGGTTTGTATTACTGTCTCACGTCCCGACAGCCATCGGAGTGTGGAATAGTAAGAACGATCCCGCTGACGATACCGAGCGCTACCGAAGGCTCTCAAATGCAACGAAGACTTTGCCCTCGAGCCCGGACGATTACCGCGCGCTGTTTGCGGTTGGTCCATTTGACTTGGGGAAAGGTGAGAAAGCTCGAATCTGTGTCGCCTTTCTAGAAACTGCTGATCAGGGCAAGTTCAAGACTGCAGTCCAGGGCGTTCAGTCGTTCTTCTCCCAGTTTCTTGTTGCGACGGGTGGGTTTGCTTCAATTCAAATCAAAAGCGGTCAGGAGGAACTGAAGGTAGAAGAAGCAAGAGAGGGAGTTCCACAATTTCGATTGGAGGCGAATTACCCTAACTCGTTCAATCCTTCAACCGAAATACGCTATGAGATCCCGGCGACATCACCGGTCAAACTCGTTGTCTTCGATGTCCTTGGGCGTGAAGTGAAGGTTTTAGTAGATGCAATCCAAGACGCTCGGGAATACAGGATCACATGGGATGGAACGAACTCTACTGGACGGGATGTGGGGAGCGGTACTTACTTGATCAGGCTCGATGCTGGAGAACATAGCCGAACTCAAAAGCTCATTCTTGTTCGCTAAAGAAGGAGGGAAAAAAACATGCTACGGAAATGCAAGTGGCTCTTGAGTGTTACATGCTTACTCTTTATATTATTTCAAGAATCCAGTGCAATCCCTCCCCCTGGCTATCAGCAGAGACTTCAAGCGATCATTAGCCTAAGGGACTACTTGAACAACGGTGTGGGCGGTGTCTCCTTCAGCATGAGAGGTGAAATAGGTTGGTACGATGCGTACGGCCAACCTCAGGTCGTTACCAAATATGCCAGTGGCTATACAGACGGAGCCGGGAACCTGTATTTGTACGTCGAGTTTATCTTAGGAGAGGAGTACGATTATCCCGTGCAGTATATGTGGATGAGCGTCTGGCTGACGAATGGTGATCCTCCCAATTATTCTGTCCTCGAGAAGACAGAGATGTAAGGCTACGGGGATTTGCTGTATCCAGCTGTGCTAGTAGTTTCCTCTTCTGCAGAGCAAAACGGCAATCGGGTCCCCGATGCGTGGGAGTCTACCATGGCTAACACCTTCTCTCCTGTTCTCCACAAACACAGCTGGGACAGGCAGCCAGGCCTGGCGGATTTCGAGTCGACGATCTACAGCCATAGTACACTACGCGGTTCAAACGTACAAGGTCAGCTAGTGTATAGCAACAGGGTGCCCCCGATCCACACTTCGACCGATTGGCGTTGGGATTCCTTTGGGTCTGGAAGTCTGTACGTGGCATGGAAGATCGATATCGATGATGAAATGAGATATACAGCAGTGCCCGGTGGATACGGGCCGTTATATTTCCACGTGTATAAGCCTAACAGCGAAGACAGATACTACTATCTGCAGTATTGGTATTTCTTTCCGATGAATGACGTTTCTGGACAATCCACTTTCCAGACCTGGCATGAAGGGGATTGGGAACACGTTGCTCTAAAGCTTCAAAGGACGACAGGCAGTACGTTTACGCCACTTGCTATTAACTTCTACTTGCATGAAGGTGGAAAAACTAGAACGCCGGCCCAAGCTTGGTGGTCGTCGAGTAACTCGCTGACATATTCAGGAATTCAGCAAGGCTATGACGCCAGTCATACGCATTTGCACATTTGGCTGGCGGCCAATTCCCACGCCTCATACAACAGATTTGAAAGTGTGTATAAACTGGAAGTGGAGTTTCGGGACCTCGCTGGCATAGATACGTACATCGATAACGTCGACTACGATCCAGGGGGTTCCGACTTATATTTTCCTTATGACATGCTGGTCAATCTTGGGGAAGTTACGAGCTGCACGAATTGTTTGGCTCATGGTTACACATGGTTTAATCACATGAGCGCTAACAACGCAACGCCTGGATGGCTTCCGTATATCGGACTCATCGGGGACTACTGGACGAACGGCGTCGCACAGACGCCCTCCACCACTTCACCTTCCCGCCACTTCTCCTGGCGGATCTTTGAGGAGGATTACTCTCAGCACGGTTTTGGTAATTCAAATGAACACCCATGGTACCAAATTTGGAAGAATGTAAGCTGGGTGCAGGATTCGCCTAGCGGAGATTAATCGAGCGCGAGTTGCACGTGTTTCCCGTGATCAGATGATTAAATCGGCTATTGAGGGAGTTTTGTTCGCGAGTGTAGTTGGTTTTCTGGGATGTTTGGCGCTGATTGTCGCACCTGCAAATCCTGAGCAACTGGCAGATACAGCTAGAGTAGTGCAAGCCGTCACTGTTGCTACAGTGCTCATAAGGGGGCAGGATGAGGCACACGAGCAGCCTGATGGAGAGATTATCAGAGACATTGGGGGAATGAATGCGAGCATTTTCGAAGCTGAGCCCGAGGTGTGTCAAGATAGCATATCCAAGGAGCGCGTTTTGAGGGTGGGCGTCGACAGCACGAAT
The DNA here is from genome assembly GCA_037446075.1 of Ignavibacteriales bacterium. Lineage (GTDB taxonomy): Bacteria > Bacteroidota > Ignavibacteria > UBA10030 > JAHEZR01 > JBBIJH01. The sequence goes on along the minus strand of JBBIJH010000003.1, from coordinate 19,476 downwards.
TTGCTTTGCGTGGATACCTCTCGTACTGTCCCCGATTCATCAAGAACTCAAGCGAAGATCCCTAGGGACGGGATACGGCCGATCCTCTTTGTAGCCGCGGTAGTCGTTTTTTTCTTGTGGTACCTATACCATTCCGCCGCGGCTACGGGAAAATGAAAGATTGCAGGTTATCAGTCTGATTGTAGATCTCCGGGCAGTTCCGACGAAAAGAGTGATCGTATTTCACATTTCTACCTCTTGTTTCATCCTGTTGTCGTGATGGATTTCATCATCGCTGTCCCCTGGGCTCTGCGAGCGGCAGCAATGGGCTGTGTTTTTTTCCTTGACGGAAACGTAATCGCCGTGTTTAACAGATCTGTGGCAGATGTGAAGAAGATTGGGAGCATGTCGCTATCAAGCTCGAAGGCACGTCTGGCAGTAATTTTGTACCAATTGCGGTCAATTTTTATCTGCATTCCGGCGGAAAAACTAGGACCCCTAGCCAAACTTGGTGGTCCACCAGTAACTCTCCGAGCTACTCTGGTGTCCAACTGGGTTACGATGCCAATCATACTGACCCCCACATCTGGCTAGCGGCTAATTCGCACGCTTCGTATAATCGGTACGAAAGAGTTTATCATCTCGAAGTCGAGTTTGTTGGTCTCCCCCAGGACGCTTATACTGACAACGTTGACTACGAGCCAAGCGGACTTGATCTATACTTCCCGTACGATATTCTTGTAAACCTTGGGGAAATTACAAGCTGCTTTTCCTGTACTGTGCACAGTTATTTCTGGTACAACCACATGGGTCCAAATGCCGGTACTCCGGAGTGGCTCCCGTACATCGGTGCAATCGGTGATTTCTGGACAAATGGAGTTGCCAAAACACCCTCAACTGTCTCTCCCGCGCGCCATTATTCTTGGTGGGCCTTCGAGGAAGATTATTCAGAGCACGGGTTCGGAAATACTAGTGAACACCCATTCTACATCATCTCCAAATCGATAACCTGGGTTCAAGAGCCGAATGTCGGGGATTGAGGAAAGCGAACAATCTGCTCAAGGGTATGGGTTCTGAAATGCATCGCCTTTTTGACTTGGCTACAGCTCCGCTCTCTTTTGTTGGTCGCGTCGGGTCTTTATTCTCAGTTGATACCTGCCGACACGACGGCGCGTACGTATCTTCAGGCCGCTGAAACACCTAACATATTGACACACACCTTAATTGTAGGCAAGTACTCTGAGATGCTCAGTGAAAGTGCCTCCCAACCCCTGCAGTTGCCCGCAGACACGCTGGAGGACTCGACTCGATCTGTGGCGATGTTTATCCTTGGCTTCATCAGCAAAGTCGATAGTCCCGTGCTTTCGACAGATACGACTAAGTGTGCCCGCGACTGGATACGGCATTGTGAACAACGGAGCCTCCAAACGGTCGTAAACCGTGTTCTTCACGCCGCAGCTCCGTTTGTTCTCATAGCAGCCGTGGCGTATGCACTGACTTTAATCGCCACTGGAGGATCGTGGCCAATTAGGTAATAGGATTCCCATGGATGAATCTACTCTCCTGCGCGCAATTCATTTTCCGCCGTAGGGAACTAGCAAGCTATGCGAAGGAGCATTATCGTTTTGATCTTTTCCTTTTCCTCGGTACCTGCCCAGCAGTTCATGCCAGCATCAAACCTTGTCCTCATGACCTTGCCGCCCGGGGCGAGGGGACTTGGCTTAGCAGGGGCGTCTACAGCGGTTAGCATCGACGCGTCTGCAATCTACTACAACCCAGCGGGCCTCGCGTCTCTAAAATCGACTTCGCTTACTGCTGACGGCCTTGCTTTTCCTTGGCCAGACGCGGAGTTTTTCGGTAACATCAAGAGGCCTTTCTACAGCTTCTCCGGCGCTTACAGCATCCCTGATGTGGGAGCGCTGGGTGTCTCTTATGCATATCACAAGTTGGACACTGACGATATATTCGGTGACAAGTTCATCAAGTCGGAGTATCTCGTCACTGGGGCGTTTGCGCGACAGTTATCCCAGAACATCGCCGGAGGAGTGGCACTGAAGTTCGGAAGGATCTCAATGAAAACGGAGGGACGCTATCTTTCCGACATTGACGTCTCCGCTCAATTGTTCGCGCTCGATCTTGGATTCCTTCTTCGATCTCGCGCTTGTCAACCGATCTTCGGCACTTCGGCTGACTCGCATGGGCTCAATCTCGGTCTCACGGTCAAAGAGATCGGGCCAAAGTATAGTTTCTTCAACGGCCAGGACGAAGCAATTCCGACAAATATGCGAGTCGGAATTTCCTATGACTGGCTGGCGCTTGAAAGTCTCTCATCAATAATAGCTCTCGACCTTGTCAAATATCTGAACGATGCCAATGGACTTGACAAAACCTATTCCTGGTTCTCCCCACTCATCAACGGATGGACCGATCAGTCGTTTGCTGACGAACTACGACATATTTCGTATCTGATGGGCCTTCAGGTAGGCTATGAGGATATGATCTACTTCAGACTTGGACGGGGAAGGGATTTCACTCCTGCTATCAACACTTGGACTGCCGGAATCGGAGCAAAGTACTCAGGCTTCGGAGTTGATGTCGTCTACATCACGAAGGAGTATTTATACGCAGGGGCTTTGAAGGACAATTCAAGCAATAGGGTCCGCTTCACACTCTCGTACGAAAGGTAGAAATTCTCTTCTCCTTACTTTATCAGCAGCAGTGTTAATCTCACCTCCGTCCCTTTCTTTGAGAACTGGAACTCCACCCTATCCATCAGCGTCTTCATGAGGAAAATTCCGCGCCCGCTTACTTCCAGAAGATACGCGTTGTTCAGGGGATTCCGGAGCTTTCTCGGATCAAACCCTCTCCCGCTATCCTTCACCGTCAGGATCAGTCTCTCCTTTGAGAGCTCACATCTAATGTAGACTCTCTTCCTTGGGTCGGATTCGCTTCCGTGGAAGATCGCGTTGTTCACTGCTTCGGTCGTGGAGACAAGCACTTTGTGAAACTGAATCTCGTCCAGGTGAGCACTCCTGTTTACTTTCTGCAAGAATTTCTCTACTCGATGAATGAGCTTCGGATTACTGCTCATGCTCATCTTAAACCTTTTCACTTCAGTGGACAATCTTGACCTCCTTCCTACAGACCGAAGTTCATCGTCATTGCAAGGTTCGAGAAAGAGTTGGCCGGGATGCTCGTCTGTTTCTGAGTTTCGTACCAGCCAGAAAGAAGCAACCTTGCGTTTCGCTTCATCGTCCACTCGATCATGCAGGTCGGCCCGTAGTTGACGAGGCGATTCTCGAAAACCCTATCCTGCGCCTGATACCGAAAGCGTGTAAGACTAAAATAGCGAAATCCGACTGCAACAGAAACACCTGCGCTTGGACTATAACGAAACTGGCAGAAGAAAGTCCTGTCCTCAAAATAGTTCTCCGGTCGCTCCTTGAATTCCTTCCAGCGGAGCTGGCCGCGCTCGTAGAGCTTCAGGCGAATGGCAAGATCAAACGCAACGCGTCGAGAAAGCTGATACGTGGAGGAATCGATGAAGGAAAACTGTCGGAACGAGAAGCTTCGAACGGAGAAGACTTGATCCTCAAAATCATAAACGGTGTAGTTGGCAAGGACTTCAAACGTATTCGCCGTCTTGAACCGTGCGCCCAGACGAGTGTCGATCCGTGGTGACAGCCGGAACACCCGGTTCCAGTTGTTGTTTGCACTCCGGCTGGCGAAGAGATAAACAGTGTGGTTGAGTACAACGTCTGCGGAAAGGATGAAGGAGAGGTTCTTCCCCAGAGACTGCTGATCGGAGAGTGAGAAGACCAGAAGCAGCTCGTCCCGGTCGTCCGTATTCTCTGCACTGGGCGTGTCATACCGAAGGAGGCTCGTAAAAGCACTGAGCGAAAGCACATTGCTCTTTGTCACCCCAAACTGTGCGTTACCTGTAAGCGCGGTTCGCCGAGAGCTGTTGTTCTTCCGGGCCTCGTTTCTTTTTCGGCTCTCAAACTGGAGTCGGTCGGCTCCGGGAAAACTCTTCGCCTCGTGGTTCTCGTCTCGCTCGCTGAACATTACCCGAAAGAGTGCGCTTGTGCGCTCGGAGCGGTATCGTCCCTGGATGAAAGTCTCTAATCTAAACTCGGAGATGTCCGTATCGAAAAGACCGCCAGTCAGAGAACTCACGGTCTTGTAGTTGATGTTCTTCGAGATTCCACGCTGGCGGAGGTTTCCGGAAAAAGTGAAGAGGAGATTTCGCCCAGCCCCGTAATTCAACTCGTTGCTCACGTCGATGATCTCCTCGATTCTCTGCTCGATGTTGTTCGTGACACCAAACTCCTCAGCAACGACCGAATCTGCAGGGAAATAGAAGTCCCGCCGGTTGCGGAAGAATTGGACTCTCAAGGTGTCGGTCGTTTGCTCGACGAACGTCTTCTCCACAGACAGTGTGGCGGCGTGACTCTCGCCCTTCCGTGGTGTGATTCGATCTCCACTAAACCTGCCTTGGAAATTCATCCTGTAGCCTGAAATATCCAGCTCACCAATCTGCGTGAGGAACCGATAACTGACCCCCTTGTCCTGCTGTCCTGTCTGGTTATCGAACCTCACCCCGATACTCGGAGAAATGGTGCCGACGTTATTGACGAGATATCTCAAGCCCACAAGTGTAGAATGGCTTGAGGCCCGATCGATCCCGATCGCCCGGTTGTCGGAAAACACAAGGGACGATCCGTCAAGCTGAAAGTCGAAACGATCGGACAACTTTTTCCCGACAAGGAAGCTTACGGCCTCTTCATCTTTGATGAATTTCTGGCTGACTCGCACGAGCGAAGAACGAAAAAGCTGCCGCAGGTCCACACTCCATGTGGGAGAGGATCTTTGATAGTTTAAGCCGAGATTCCAGAGATACGTGCTGAGATTTCGTTCGAAGCTGAGCATGGTTTCATTCGGTTTTCTCAACGTATCTGCGACCGGACCCGCAGTAACGCGCCCAAACTCCTCTTGTGCAAATGCCGCATGAGTGAGGCAGAACCCCACGAGGGCTGCCAGTGCTACAGAAGAGTTTTTTCTTGAGGAAGCCATAGCAATAGCATCCTATCCGTTGAAGCTGTCTCAACCGAATTCAACTCCAGACGCGAGATTCGAACATCTGCAGAAATCTGTACCTTTGCACTCCAATGGCAACTCTTACGTTTGCTTTTCGACTCTCTCGCCCGGGACGCATTTCCGCCACTGTCATCCCTCGTGTTAACTCGCTGTCGCATTCAATCTCTACGTGAAGATTTCGGTAGCGAGCTAACCCCTGCTTGATCGCCACTGCCACCGTGAGAGGATCATGGAGGTATCCACCGTGGAAGCCCTCTGTCCTCCTGTGGTACTCCATGTACAGCCTCGTAAACTTGGCTATGAAATCACCGATCTTACTATGTCTCTTCTGTTGAAAAGCGAGAGTCTGTCTTCTTTCTAATACCACCTGCTCCGTTACATCTAAAGGGATAAGTGTGAGTGGGAGCTTGGCATCGAGAACCATCCGGGCGGCGTCAGGATCGACGAACATATTGAACTCTGCCACCGGACCTGTATTCCCGGGAACCCGAAAGGCTCCCCCCATTGCGATGATCTCCTTCGCTTGCCTTAACGCGTTTGCCTCCTGCTGCAGGACGTGCGCCAGGTTTGTCAGAGGACCCAGGGTGATGATGGTCAGTTTGCCCTGGAATTTCTTCAACAACTCTAGAATCACTTCGCTCGCATTCTCTTTCGTTGGTTTCATCCGCGGTGGGGGGTACGTCGGTGTCACGTTGCCTAATCCGTCCTCTCCGTGGACTTCAGGCGCGGTGACGAGCTTCCTCCTCACTGGCCTTTCCGCACCCTGCGCGACGATCGGAATGTACCTCGGAGAAAGGAGCTCAAGGATCAGGAGACAGTTTCTCGTACACTTCTTGACCTCCACGTTTCCAGCGACCGTTGTAATTGCCTCGACGCGAAGCTCTGGAGACCTGAGCGCGAAAATGATTGCTAGCGCGTCGTCCACACCGGCATCCGTGTCGATGATGACATGTTTCATTCACTGCTCGTGTACGATCTCTCTCCAGGAGTGCTTTGGTGCATAATGGAGCTTCGCTTTTGCACGAGCGCTGCTGACGAGGGATTGTTGTCCGCCGAAACCCTCGGCAATCTTCTCAACTGTCGGATAGAACTCCTGTAGAAGACCCCTCGAATCCCTCCCTGCCCAATTATCCTCTGCGGTGATGAAGAAAACCTCGTACGGCTCAAGGGCTTCCGTTTCGATCGAAGCGAGGGTCGCGGCGGCCAGGTCTTCCACATGTACATAAGCCCAGAGGTTTCGGGCTCCCTGAGCATAGTTCCGGACAAGGTCACGATACATCTCGACTTCTTTCTCTTCCGGCACCCAAATCCAAGGAGGCCGGAGGCAAACAGTTTGCAGGCTTGACCTCATTGAATACGACTGGCAGATCGTTTCGCCTACCAGTTTGCTCAGGCCGTACGGATCGTGAGGACGGGTAGGATGCTCCTCATCAATCGGGATGTACTCGGGAGCAGCCGGTCTTTTCGCAAACGCAAAACCAAGAACCGATTCGCTTGAGACAAACACAAGCCTTTTCACCCCACACCTTGATGCTGCCTCCAGCACGTTGAAGGTACCGAGAGCATTGACAGTGAAAATCTTCTCCGGAGGATCATTCAGAGGGTTGGGAATCGCCGCCATATGAACGATGGCATCGAAACGGTGGCTTAGTGCTTTCGTCAGAGCTGGCAAGTTGAGAATATCAACCCAATAAAAGGCGTGAGGAGATGAAGGTTCCTTGATGTCAAGGATACTCACTTTGTGCACTCGTGCGAGGTGGTCAACAACGTATTTGCCTACGAGACCGCTCCCTCCTGTAACCAGGATGTTCATTTCTGATCAAGTTGCATAGGAAAAAATCAGACTCCTTCTCTGCGGCATGCTCGCTTCCACAAAGCCTCACAAGTTTTGCCCTCAGGGCTCCTCCAGAGGAAACCTGCGAAGTTATTGGCCTCAAGGAAATCAAGCATCATGGACGGGTCTCTCGCCTAGGGCCTGAGAGCCAGAATCACAGAGGACGCATGAAACAGTTCGCTCACTTTGCGAGCTTGATCCTGAACGTTGTTCCTTTCCGAGGGGCGCTCTCTTTCAACACCAGTTTTCCGTGATGGTAATCCTCAATGATTCGTTTTGACAGACTTAGCCCCAGGCCCCACCCCCGCTGCTTCGTACTATAGCCTGGCCGGAAAACATTTTTCCGATTTCTTGGCTCGATACCTTTTCCCGTATCGGCCACATCAAGGAGGAGAAAATCCCCCCGTTCAGAGATTGTGAAAGAGATTTTCCCTTCGTTTTCCTCAATTGCATCGAGTGCGTTCTTTACAAGATTTTCTAGCACCCATTCAAAGAGTTGTCGATTGATTCTTGCCGTATAGGCCTTCGCGGCATCGAAGCAGAGAGAAATCCGCTTGCCCGTCTGCGGTATCCTTTTCTCAAAATATCGGAGGACGTCGAGGACGACATCATTGAGATTCTCTTCATGTAAGTCAGGTTTTGACCCGATCTTCGAAAACCGGGCGGCGATCTTATTCAGCCGCTCCAGGTCTTGTTCCATTTCCGCGACGGTGGTCTGGATCCTTGGATCGCTCCTTCCATGCATCTTCATCAATTCCGCCCAGCCCATCATGCTGGAGAGGGGGGTGCCGAGTTGATGCGCAGTTTCTTTTGCAAGTCCGACCCAGATGCTGCTCTGCTCGCTACGTCGGATATAGCTAAAGCCGATGTACCCCATGAGGATGAACAAAGCCGCCACGCCAATCTGGATGTAGGGCAGGTAGCGAAGTTCAGTAATGAGATGAGACTCGTCATAGTGGAGGTAGTTTAGAACGATCGTATCCTGATACGTGACTTTGATGGGGGGATACTTCGCATCCATCTTAGCAATCAGCCTTCGAAGATATCGTGCCTGCTCATCCTTCGACTGCGTGGTGTCGAGGGGGATGTTGCGGATGTTCTTGCTATACTCTGAGAGAGGGTTGTTCTGTACGTCGGTGAGGATCACCGGGAAGTCGATGGCGCGAATCAGCTCATTGAAGACAAACCCGTACTCACCCGGGGCGGCTCCTTCTTTCACAATGTACTCTAAGGACTTCGCGTAAAGATGCGCCACCTCTCTCTCCTTCGCCTGCAATCTTCGGACTACCTTTTGCGTATACCAGAGAGTGCCAATAGCGAGGAGACAGGCTAGAACGACAAGGAAGATCTTGATGTTTCCGGATCGAAGATCGATCTTCATCCCATTCGGTCCTTTGCTATTATGAAAGCTCTCGGATGATCGTCTTCTGCCGTTGTGCTCCGACGGAGACTATCCACACCTTCGTAGCCGTCAAACGTGCGATCGCCTCCACATACTTTCTTGCATTCTCCGGCAAGGCGTCGTACATGTTGCATTCGCTGATCGGACATTTCCATCCGGCGTAGGATTCATACACGGGCGTTATCTTTTGTAGGGAGATCAGGTCTGTAGGAAAGGTTTTCAGTCTCCGTCCGTTGAACTGGTAGGCAGTGCAGATTCTCAACTCCTCCAGGTGTCCAAGGACATCGAGCTTTGTAATGGCGATGCGCTCGATTCCATTTACCATCACAGCATAACGAGTGCTGACAGCGTCGAACCAACCGCAGCGCCGCGGCCTGCCGGTTGTCGCTCCGTACTCGTCACCAAGTTCTCGTAGGCGGGTTCCTAACTCATCTGTCATCTCCGTGGGAAACGGCCCTTCTCCAACCCTGGTACTATAAGCCTTTGCAACCCCGATGACGGATCGGATTGCAGTGGGTGGGATCCCCAACCCTGTGCACGCACCGCCGCTCGTTGGGTTAGAGGATGTCACATAGGGATAGGTTCCATGATCAACATCGAGGAGAGCCCCCTGGGCGCCCTCCGCGAGAATTCTTTTTCCATCCTTCAGAGCACAGTTTAAGTACCATGCAGTGTCTGTTACATAATCGTCGATCTGCTTGCCGAATTCCTGATATTCCTGAATGATCTTTTCCACCTCAAGCTCTTCAAAGGAATAAACCTTTTGAAGAAGAAGGTTCTTTTCCTCGATGTTCCGCTCTAGCTTAGCACGCAAAGTCTCCCGGTCAAGGAGATCGACAATTTTGACTCCCGTGCGCATGAATTTGTCAATGTATGCCGGCCCGATCCCTCGTCCGGTTGTACCGATCTTGTTCTCGCCCTGCTCGCGGATCTGGTCGAGGAGTCTGTGATACGGCATGATGAGGTGCGCGTTGTGACTGATGAGAAGCCGCCCGGAGATGCTGACGCCGAGGTCTGTGAGCTGACGGATTTCTTCCATCAGCGCGCCAGGGTCGATGACTGCACCGTTTCCGATGACGCAGGTGACATTCTCGTGGAGAATGCCCGCAGGGAGCATGTGAAAGACATACTCTCTGTCGCCTAGGACAACTGTATGGCCGGCATTTGGTCCGCCCTGATAGCGTGCAACGATGTCAACGTCCTTGCTAAGCAGATCGACGATTTTTCCCTTCCCCTCATCTCCCCACTGGGCACCAACGACGATGTCAACGGGCATCTCAAATTCCGCTTATCTGTGAACGAAAAAAACTCCGACTGCAGAAGAGCAGATCGGAGTTCCGAGTTCTGGTTTAGAGAGCTTGTTAGAAACTCTCGGTTGCCTTCCTGAGGGAATCGTAATGGGTGAAGACGTTCGAGAGCTTGGTGACCGTGAAGAGGCCCAGGATCTTAGGGGGAGCATTCGCGAGCTTCAGATCTCCGCCCGCCCTTCGGACGGCTGTTAATCCTCCGATGAGCATCCCTAGGCCGGAACTGTTCATCAGCTCCACGCCCCCGAGGTCCACTACGAATTTCTTCTTTCCCTGATCGAGTAAAGTGTGTAGCTGCTGGAGCAGCTCAGTTGCATCTGGTCCGCCGACGACCTTCCCGTGCAGCGCAATCACAGTGACTCCTTTTTCCTGTTTGATCTTGAATTCCATCTCAGCCGACCCCTTCACGCTGCGGCCCTCATTTGCTGCAGTTTTTTCTGACGGTAATAGGTCCAGTCTAGAACCAGCGCGCTGGCAACATAGATGGAGGAGTAGGTGCCGGAGATTGTACCGACGAAAAATGCAAAGGCGAAACCACGGTTTACCTCTCCACCAAAAAGAAGCAGCACCATCAGCACAAGTAAGACGGTGCCGGAGGTAATGATTGTCCGGCTCAGTGTCTGATTGATGCTCCGATTCATGATCGTCTTAAGATCGTCCGAACGATAGATTTTCAGATTCTCTCTGATGCGGTCAAAAACTATGACGGTGTCGTTGATGGAAAAGCCGACGAGGGTGAGAAACGCTGCGACCATGTTCTGTGTGATCTCCAGGTTCAGATAGGGAGAGACCCCGTTCAACAGGGCACAGACACCGAGGGTGACCAGCACGTCGTGGAAAAGTGCAACGACTCCCGCAACGCCGTAGATGAATTTGAATCGGAAACCGACATACACCATGATCACGACCAAAGTTGCCAGTACAGCATACACAGCGTCCCGTCTTAATTCCTTCCCAATCCGCGGCCCGATCTTGTCCTCTTTGAGCACGGTCAAGTTGTTGCTGGGGAACGCGGTCTTCAAACCCTCTCGGATTCTGTCTCCGATCGTCGTTCCGGGTGCTTGCTGGCCCGTTCGGATGAGAATGTCGTTTGAGCTTCCAAAGGTCTTGATTTCACTTCGGGAGAGCCCAATAGGGTCGAGGGCGCTGCGAATGTCTCCAATCCCCACAGGCTGCTCGAAGCGGACGACTAGCTCTGTCCCTCCCAAGAAATCGATCCCAAAACTAATTCCTCTCACAAATATCCCAAGAATCCCGATGAGCAACAAGATACCGGAGGCTGAGTACCACAGCCTTCTCTTTCCCATGAAATCAATATGTGTCTCGCGGAATAGACGCATTCGCGTTATGACCCGTGCTCCTGACCCTACCTAGCCAAAGTTGATTGCAGTTGCGCCACGCTCGGTCATGATGTTGAAAATCACCCGAGTGATGACGATTGCCGAAAACAAGCTGGCGACGATGCCAATCATCAGAGTAAGCGCAAACCCCTGAACAGGACCAGTCCCAAATTGATAAAGGATTACGCCGCTGAAGAATGTTGTGATATTTGAATCGAAAATAGCTCGAAAGGCTTTGGAGTAGCCAGCATCAATCGCGGCTCGGAGCGTCTTACCAGTTGCAGCTTCTTCCCGAATGCGCTCGAAGATAAGTACGTTTGCATCCACAGCCATGCCGAGTGTAAGGATAATGCCTGCAATGCCGGGAAGCGTCAGGGTGGCCTGAAATCCAGCGAGCACCCCGAGAATGAACAGCACGTTGAACAGGAGCGCGAGGTCTGCGATACTGCCGCCGGTGCGGTAATAAACTGCCATAAAGAGAACAATCGCGATAAAGGCAATGACGGTGGAAGAGAGTCCTTTCTGGATGGAGTCTTCTCCGAGTGAAGGGCCAACGTTTCTCTGCTCAATGATCTCCACGGGCGCGGGCAGCGCGCCTGCTTTCAAAACGATTTCAAGGAGACGCGCCTCGTCAATATTATCCAGCCCCTCGATCTGGGAGCTTCCTCCGATAATCTTATTCCGGACAACGGGAGAGGAGTAAACCGCTTCGTCGAGTACAATGGCAATCCGTTTATTAATGTTCGCGCCTGTTATCCGCGCCCAGTCGCGCGCACCATCGCTGTTCATATCCATGGTGACGATGGGCTGATTTGTGTTCGGGTTGATCGTTGCGCGCGCATTCGTGATCACGCCACCAGTGAGTTCCGGATCTTTCTTCAGGACGTAAAGAGGGTAATACTTTTTCCCTTCGGAAACAAAAAGATGCTTTGCTCCCCAATGAAATTGGACATCAGACGGGATGAGGCGCTTCACGTCCTCCCGACGGAGGATTCGAGTGACCTTGTCCCGATCTTCCTCTGCAACGTAGGCTTCTCCAGTCCCTCTCTGGTCGGGCCGTGCGAGAAACAAGAAGGGATGTTCTTTTGCTTGGTCTGTTTCGGAGGTTGGGAGTTTGCCCGCCAGAGTGTCAGTTTTCACAGCATCGTTCTTCGTCGGAGCGGTACCAGTCGTGTCCTTCTTTTCCTGCTTCGATGTATCCGCGGCTGTGGTATCAGCCAGAGGTTTGCCAGCGAGAAACTTGTCGATCGTGTCCATGATTTTGTAAGCGACGTCCGCATCCTTGAGCAGCTTGAACTCCAGCAGGGCAGTACCCTGGAGCAACTGCCGCACCTCGGATTCCTTCGTCACACCCGGTAGCTCGACGATGATCCGGCGGCCGCCCAGTTTCTGAATTGTCGGCTCAGACACTCCGTACTGGTCGACTCGGTTCCGGATGACCTCCATCGCCCGGTCAATCGCGTCGGTTGCCTGTTTCTGAAGGTTGTTGACGATGTCATCGTCGCTATCGCGTATGCTGCCGTAGTAACGGCTCATTCGGATTGCTCTGGCTTGGAATTTTGCTTTGAGGATGTCGAGAAGAGGAACCTCAGAGGCTGCTGCCTCGTTTTTCACTTCTGAGAGAATCGCAGCAAGATTCTCATCGCGGCTTTTTGCCTGGGCTTCGAGCATCTTTAGCACATCTACCTCGAGGACAACACGCATGCCACCCTGAAGATCGAGCCCGAGCTTCAAACGCTTCATCCTCGCGTCATGCATCGCGCTTTCGTGCTTCTCAAGGTATTTCAGGCTGTCTTCTCCAGAAAGCGCCCGAAGTTCTCGAGTATAGCGCGCGTCTTTATAAGTAGGATAGAGAAAATAAACGGAAAGCAGAACAGAGGCAGCGATGATGAGGACCTTCGTCAGATTCTTCCGCACGCAGAGTTCTCCAGCTTGAGTTCAAAAAGTGTGAATTCGAAAAACACCTTGGTCGGCCTCTTTCTTCTCCGGGCGTTCCAATATAATTCTTGACGCAGACAAAGTCAATAATTATCGTTGCATTTGAGGCCGTTTTCCGCTATATTAAAATTGAAAAAGCCATACTTTCTGTGCACACGGAGTGAGTGAGGAGCTACTTCCGACATGTCGATCATGACTAAAATGAGAGAAAACATGGCTGGCATTTTCGCCGTCTTTGCCGTCGTGTTTATTCTCTATATTATCTTCGACTGGGGTATGGATTTGCTCAGTCGCCGAAGTCGTGATACAGGGGATGTCATCGGAAAAGTGAATGGCCGTCCGATTCACTCCAAAGAGTTTTCCGACATTGTTCAGAACCTTTCGGATGCGCAAAAACGGGAAGGGGTGGAGGAGGACGAGCGGCTTGCCGAGCAAATTCGTGATCAGGCCTGGACGATGTTCGTCAACCAAATCCTCTTGGATCAGGAGAAGGAAAAACTTGGAATAAAGGTGACAGATCAAGAGATCGTCGACTGGGTTCGTGGGGAAACTCCACCTGACTTTCTTGTGAAGCAGTTTACGGATAGTGCCGGGACGTTTAACCGATCGGCGTATGAAGCTGCCCTCCGTGACCCACAGAATAGTGCCATCTGGGTTCAGATTGAGAAAGCACTGAGAAAGCAGCGTGAACAGGAAAAATTCCAGAGCGTACTCCAAGCCGCCGTCCGTGTTACAGAGGGGGAGGTGTATGATCGCTTCATGGAAGATAATGTGAAAATGAGTGCCGAGTACATCTTCTTCGATGGAGCAAAGATGGTGAAAGATTCGGAGGTCGTCGTAACGGACGATGATATCCGAAAGTACTACCTGGAGAATCAGGAGGAGTTTAAACAAAATGCGACGCGGAAGCTGAAGTACGTCATCTTTCCTGAGAAACCCACCGCGGAAGATACGGCCGCTGTGATCCGGGAGCTTGAAGAGTTCGCCCGTCAAGCCCGCGCCGGAGCTGACTTTAAAGATCTAGTCAAATCTCACTCGGAGCTCCCGCTCAGTGATGCGTTCTTTAAACGCGGCGAACTGAGTGTTGTTCGGGATAGTGTGGTCTTCTCTGCAAAGGTCGGAGAGGTGCATGGGCCGATCCAGGATGCGGATGGCTTCCACCTCCTACAAGTCTTGGAGGAACGAAAGGGAAAGGAAGAATCAATTCGAGCCAGTCACATCTTGATCAATCTTCCCTCTGGAAAGGATAGCGTCGAAGCTTGGGCAAAGGCTCGTCAGCTGTACCAACGGGCGAAAAAAGGCGAGGACTTTGCAACATTGGCGAGAGAGTACTCCACGGACGGCTCTGCGTCGAAAGGAGGAGACCTGGGATGGTTTGGAAAAGGCAGGATGGTGAAACCGTTTGAGGAAGCAGCATTCAAGGCGAAGGTCGGAGAAGTGGTTGGCCCTGTCAGAAGCCAGTTCGGTCTTCACATTGTGAAAGTGACTGGAAGGGAAAATCGCGAAGTAAAAATCGCCGACCTCTTTCTTGCCGTTAGAGCAAGTAGCCAGACGAAGTCAAAAATCCAGGAACAAGCAAGCGATTTCTCCTACCTCGCATCTCAGGGTGACTTTGATAAGGAGGCGGCCCTGAGCAAGTATCAAGTGCAGGAGACTGCACCATTCCAGAAAGGGACTGTGATCCCTGGCGTGGGTTATAGTCCCGAAACTCAGAGATTCGCCTTTGGGAACAAGCTCGGCGCTGTGAGCGAAGTGATCAGAGTGTACAACGGCTATGGGGTTTTCAAGATCACAGAGGTGAAGTCGGAAGGCGTGCTTCCGCTCTCTGAGGTCAAGGAGCAGATTCGGCAAAAGGTTCTCTTGAAGAAGAAGATCGAAAGGGTTGGTGAATATGCCAGACAATTGAGAGAGAAACTCCAGCCGACGGACAGCCTCGGGGTTCTCACGGCTCAGGATACCACTCTGAAAGTCGTCAAGACGGGAGAGTTTACACCGAAGACATGGTTGCCCACGATTGGCAGAGATTACACTTTTGCAGGGAAAACCCTCGCGATGAAGGTCGGAGAGATTTCACCTCCGTTCGAGACCCAGCGGGGATATTTCATCGTGAAGCTCCTCAGTCGAACAGAACCTGACAGTGCTCAGTATCAAGTTCAGAAAAAGAATATCCGGGGGCAACTACTCCAGGAGAAACGCGGTCGGTACCTCAATGAGTGGCTGAACCATCTCAAAGAAAAGGCCGACATCGTTGACAATCGAGAGCGCTTCTATCGCTGAGAAAACAGCATGGGCGTCGGGACGTCGTCATGACTCGTGGACTGAAGATTTTGCTTGTGGTGGGACTTTCGCTGATGTTTTCACGAGAGCTCCTTGCCTCCGAGAGAAACCAAAGCTTCAGCTTCTTGCTCAGGGCAACGTATAATTCGACTTCGAAGCTTTTCCCCAATCCAAATTCTCCTGTCGAAGCCCTCCGGAATCAGTCCATTGAGCTTAACGATATTTTCGGCATCGGGGCTGAACTACGACACCACTTTCCCACGAAGAGGATTGAGGTGGGCATCGGAATTGAATGGATTGAAACATCCCGATCTGGTCTGGCGACAGTCCCTGCCGGGCCTACACGCACGCAACTTCCAGTGACGGACGGATATCGATTCATCCCCGTGGAAGTGAGCGGATACTTTGTTGTGCCGTTCAGTTCGGAGAGGATAGAGTTTTTCATGGGTGGCGGCTTTGGATTTTATTATGGGGAGCGCATCTACCGAGTTGTGGACAAAGTCGCCGAGCGTGGGGAGAATCAAGTGGCTTTTGGCATCCACGTTCTTACTGGCGCGGACTTTTTCCTCACCAACTTCTTTTCGGTGCGAGGGGAGTTAAAGTTCCGGGATCCCCAGTTCGAGATGTCGAACAGATTTCCGGCGCGGGAGTCGATCCCAACGGAGGTTCAATACAACGGAAGAACATACCGACTGAGCCAGCAGCCCTTCAGCTCAAAAGTCAACCTCGATGGGATTGTTATTAATTTAGGAATTGCACTGAACTTTTAGCTCGATCCGGATTCGAAACATGCAGAAAGACATCATCTATCTGACCGGGTTCATGGGGAGCGGGAAAAGCACAGTCGGTCCGATTCTCGCGAACACGATCGGATACGACTTCCTGGATGTCGACAAAACGATCGAGACGACGGCGAACAAAACGATCATGGAGATTTTCGCGGATAACGGAGAGGGGTATTTTCGCGAGCTGGAAAAGAAGGTCGTTCAAGAGATCAGCAGAACCCACGGCTGCGTCGTCTCTCTCGGCGGGGGCACAATTACGAAGAAGGAAAACCTCAGCGTCATTAAGTCCACTGGAGTGCTTGTCTATCTCAAGGCGGAGCCGGAGGAGATTCTTCAGCGTTTGAAGTTCAAATCAGATCGACCTCTCTTACGGGGAACAGAAGGGACAATCCTGAATAATGGCGAACTTCTTCGACGCATCATGCAGCTCCTGACGGAACGAGAAGCTTTTTATAGCCAGGCCGATGTTGTCGTGCATACGGGCGGTAAGAAAATCGGCCACACCGTCGACGAGATCGTCCGCAAACTCCGCAACTTCATCGAATGACGACCCCTCTGACGCATGCAGATCCTTCACGTCGATCTGGGACCTCGAACCTACCCCATTTACATCGGAAGTGAGATCCTCAGCAACGTTGGGCCGATTGCCCAAGAGCATGCACTCCCCCCTGTGGTTGTCATCATCACTGACCGCACTGTTGGAAAGCTCTATTTTCCTCATGTGAGTGGAAGTCTCGTCCACTACGGGTTTACTGTGCACGCGATTACCCTTCTGCCGGGAGAAAGGCAAAAGAGCTTGAGGACAGCCAACAGAATCTTCACAGAGCTGATCGAAAAACGGGTTGGACGTAACTCCGCGATTGTAGCACTCGGCGGGGGCGTGATCGGGGATCTCGCCGGGTTCATCGCGGCGACATACCTGCGGGGCGTTTCCTTTGTCCAGGTCCCAACGACGCTTCTGGCTCAAGCGGACAGCTCTGTGGGTGGAAAGGTGGCAGTGAACCATCCGCTCGGGAAGAACATGATCGGTGCCTTCTATCAGCCGAAGTTTGTCCTCTCCGATGCCAGCGTCCTGCGCACCTTGCCGGCTCGGGAAGTTCTTTGCGGATTGGGCGAGGTCATTAAGTTCTCCATCATCTCAGACGCCGGGCTTT
Source organism: Ignavibacteriales bacterium (assembly GCA_037446075.1). GTDB lineage: Bacteria > Bacteroidota > Ignavibacteria > UBA10030 > JAHEZR01 > JBBIJH01. Next base: position 2,363 of record JBBIJH010000003.1, on the reverse strand, counting down.
TCACTTTCATCGAGGATCGGCTGGACGACCTGCTTTCTTTGCGGCCGGATGCAGTGATGACAGTCATCTCGCGGTGTTGTGAGATCAAATCCTCTCTTGTGTCCAGAGATGAGGTCGAAAAAGGAGAAAGGATTATTTTGAACTATGGGCACACGATCGGTCATGCTCTTGAAGCTGCCGGTGAATATCGTGTGCTGAAGCACGGCGAAGCTGTCCTTCTCGGGATGTCAGCAGAGAACGACATTGCCTATCGTCGAGGTCTCCTGCCCGAGGAATCCTACGCACGCATGCGGCGTCTTCTGGGGCGCCTCCTGTCACACTTGCCGCCCGTGTCGATCAAATTCGAGGATGCTTTGAAAGCAATCGCTGCCGATAAGAAAGCGGTGAATGGAAAAGTACGCATGGTACTCCCCAAAAGGATCGGTGAGGTTTCTGTAGCGGAAGGGATCCAGGAGTCCGAGATTGACTTCGCACTGCATGAGCTACGACAGAGACTGAGAACGGCTTGAGCACGCTTTTGCGTTCATTCCATCGATCATGTTGATCCGTTGCCTCTTTTTTCCCCTCCTACTTTTGTGTCTTCCAGATGGCTTGGTATCCCAGGCCGGAACCCCTAAGAGAGAGGTCCGGGCGGCCTGGATCCCCACGGTTCGTGGGCTTAACTGGCCGAAGTCGTACGATTCGGAAGAGCAAAAACGCTCACTCATTTTAATCTATCAGAAGTTGAAGGAGCTGAAGTTCAATACAGTGGTCTTTCAAGTTCGTGCACGTGGGGATCTTCTTTATCCCTCGCAGTATGAACCTTGGGCATCGTCGCTTACGGGCACGTTAGGAGCTGCTCCCGTGTACGATCCTCTCCGATTCGCTATAGCAGAGGCTCACAAGCTTGGCTTAGAATTCCATGCATGGTGGAATGTGGTAAAGGTTGCGGATGGACCGGACCGCCCACCGATCTCCTCTCCGCCCCATGTCGTGAATGCGCATCGTGAGTGGGCGAGGCTCTGGTCGAACCGTGATTGGAACGGGAAAGTGACGAGCACGGAATGGTGGCTCGATATGGGTCTTCCGGAAGCCCGTGCTTATCTAGTCTCCGTAGCGATGGAGATGGTACGCAACTATGATATCGACGCGATCCACTTCGATTACTTGAGATATCCCGGAGTCGAATTCGATGACGAAAAGACTTTTGCCCGATACGGCGGCGGGATGGCCAGAGATGATTGGCGTCGCGAGAACATTAACAGTTTTGTGCGTGCAATCTACGACAGCATCATGGCCGTAAAGCCGATGGTGAAAGTAGGCTCTGCACCGATCGGCATTTACAAGAACCTCCCGGGTGCAGAGGGATGGCAAGCCTATGTGGAATTGTGTCAGGATGCACGGCGCTGGTTAGAAGAGAAAAAACAAGATTACGTTATGCCTCAGCTGTACTGGGGGCTCAAGGGGAATCCACAATTCAACGTTCTGATCCGTGACTGGCAAGCGAACTCCTTCGGGCGCCATGTTTACGCCGGGATAGCGGCGTACAAGCCCGCTGTTCTGGATCAGATCCCGGAGTTGATTGACACGACGCGTGCTGCGGGGGCTTTAGGGAACTGCTTCTTTACCTTCAACGATGTAGCGCGCGAGGACGTTCTCGGTGACCGTTATCATCATTGGTCGCTTATTCCCCCTATGCCTTGGAAGGATAGCATCCCACCCAACCCTCCGTCGAATCTTACAGCGGTTGAAGTGGAGCCAAACACGTACAGCCTCCGATGGTCGCCACCCTCAAGAGCAATGGACGGCGATAGCGCGAGGTTCTATGCAGTGTATCGATTTCTTGGAAAGCGCGGGGATCTCGAAGATGCGAGGAATCTCTTGTCCATCGTTTCGGGAGTGGACTCGAGCTACCTCGACATGATCGAACGACCTGTCTCCGCACAATATCGATACGTCGTCACGGCCATCGACAAGGGAAACGTGGAGAGCATTCCATCGAATGTGGCTGCGATCATGATCCCGCAGCTCGTGGCACTCTCGAATCCATTTCAACCAATTTCTCTTCTCGCCCAGAACATTCCCAACCCATTCTCCGAAGTGAGCTTCGTTGCCTTTGAGCTGACTAGTCGTTCAAGGGTTGAGCTGAAGATCTTAGATGCGAGGGGCCGAGAAGTTGCCACAGCTCTCGATGCGACGCAAGACGCTGGCCGTTATGTGGTGGCGCTTGACGGAAGGAAACTCTCGCCGGGGCGATACACGTACATTTTGCAGGCAGGCGGCTTCAGTGCGTCGAGGTCGATGGCGGTTTCCCGGTAATTTTTCCACTAGGCCCATTCCTTGCTTCTGACTTGATTACTCTCTATCTTTTGATGGAACCCGGC
>JBBIJH010000002.1:41214-51920 GCA_037446075.1 Ignavibacteriales bacterium | reverse complement strand
AGGCCGACAGTCGTAGGAATAGGCAGCAGCCCTTATAAGAATGGTCATAGGGTCTGGACGGATTACGGTTGGACATGGTTGTACCACTTCGAATGGGGGTGGGCTCCATTCCATTACGGCAGATGGATCTATGACGGCTACTACGGTTGGATCTGGGTACCGGACGATGTCTGGGGTCCTGGATGGGTAGAGTGGCGCGTCTCAGATTCCTACATCGGGTGGGCACCACTTCCACCGGCAGCTCGATTCTCATTCAGCGTTGGGTTTTCCCTTGGCAGTTATTCGATCCCACATTTTGGATGGTCATTCACTCACTGCACCAGTTTTCTTGCGCCGAGAGTGATCCTGTTGCCGGTAAGGCGGAATGCAATCCTGCTGCGACAGACACGCTTCGTCACGGGAATTCGATCATGGGGCCAGAGGCGGGTTTACAACGAGGGGCCGTCCAGAGATTTTGTAGAGCGGGCTACAGGGACACGCCTCAGGCAAGCTACAGTCGTGGAGAGCCGAGACTTCGGTAGGACGAGGGGAAATCGTCTGGAGGGTGATCGCTTGTACATTTACCGGCCTGAGGCGGATCGGCCACGAGAGGGTCTTCGAGAAGACTCTCGAGGGCGCTTCTTCCGTGGGGGCGAAGAATTTGAGAGACCGAGGAATCTCGAAAATCGGGGTCTGCGTGAGGGAAGGCCGACTGATTCAAGACTTCCGACCCGCGGGGGAAGAGAAGGAGAGAGAAAAATTGGGGAGTATGAAAGAAAGGGCAAGCAGCAGGAGCCTATCGCTGTGCCCAAGATTGACCGTGAAAGGCCCCCTCGAATGGAGCAGGGGCAGCGTGAGAGGCGCGTGGAGCCGCGGGATGCTGGTAGGCCGAGGCAGGAGGGTCGAGATCGCAGCCATCGGCGCGGCCGGGTGCGTTAAGATTCCAACGTGCACCGGGTGAAGTTATGAGACGGGTTCTGTTACAACTGTTCTCTGCTGTAGCCGTAGCGGTTCTTACCGGAGGGTGCCGTCTGCATTCGGTTGATTTCGACTCTGTACCCCCGGCGGCTCCGAGAGAACTCCAAGCTGTTGCAGGGGATAACTTTGCTGAAGTCTCCTGGGTCGAGAACACCGAGAATGACCTCGCAGGTTACAATGTCTATGTCGGCCTCGACCCTCAGGGTGATTTCAAGCTCGTTGGGACGACGAGGTCAGAAAGATTCGTGGATGATGGAGTGGTGAATGGGAGGACGTATTACTATGGGGTTTCAGCATTCGATTTCAACGGGAACGAAAGTGCTCTCAGCGTTGACCGAGTCGGAGCGACACCACGTCCCGAAGGACGAGATGAAACCTTGCTTGATTATCGGACAAATCCGAACAGCGCCGGATACGATTTTTCCACTTACACCGTCGGCCTCTACAATGACGAATACACGGATATCTTCTATGAATATTACAACGGGGTCGCGTACATGAACGTATGGAATGATACCGATATCCAGGACATGGGTTATATGTCCTCGCTACACGAGATTCGGGTAGCACCAGCAAGTGGCTGGTCGCCATCGAAAGACATCCCCCTGATCGAGGGTCATATCTACGTTGTCTGGACTTGGGACGACCACTATGCAAAGTTTCGTGTGATCTCGATCACACCTCAACGGGTTGTGTTCGATTGGGCATATCAACTCATGAAAGGTAACCCTTATTTGAAAAGGAGCAGGCACTCTCACTCTATCCGTGCACCACTGGATCCGGTGCGCACCGAGAGCAGGTAGAGTAGCGTCATTGAAAATAGACTCCTTGGAGGGGATCGCCCTGCAATGGTGGGAACGTGGACATGAAGGAGAGGGCGATTCCCTCCACGCTTTTTGACGGATTGACTTTTTGTACTGATTCATTTACTATTCAAATGAGGAGAAAATGAAAACCTTCGCCCTGCCACTACTCATTGTATCGGTTGCGCTCCCTTTCTTGCTGGATTCCTCGGTTGCCCAGCAGAAAGGCCTACCCAAGAAAAAAGAGCTAATTTCCCCGCTTGTCCCATCTCCCTCGACACAGGAGAGAGACTCCATCCTTCGTCAATCCGGTTCCGCCAGAGAGATCCTTGCTGAGATTGAGGGCATCATCCAGAGAGGGGAAGGGGAAGGGCTCTCCCGTTATCTTAGTCCGCACGTGTATATCAGCCTCAAAGGCTCTGAATGGGGATTCTACTCCTCGAATCAAGCGACTTATGTGCTCTGGAAATTCTTTTCCACTTACAAGCCGATCTCCTTTTCCTTCAGCACCTACGGTGAGGTTGAATCAAACCGCTTCGCCACTGGCCGAGGATACTTTAGTTCAAAGGGCGTGCGTGAGTCTTTGCAGATCTACGTTTCCCTCGCCCTTCGAGAAGGGCGTTGGGTGTTAGTTGAATTCAATGCTTACTGAAATCGCTGCATGTCTCTTGCGCTGAAGAGCTTCTGGTCAAACCTCCCCCGCACAAAGAGAAGTTCTCTCCTACTTCTGGCTGCCCTGGTACTCGCGATCGGTCTTGTGAAGGCAGGCCGTTCTCTCTACCTCCGTTACGTCGAGAGCCACTGGGAAACGATCGCAGAGGAAAAGACGAGGGGAATTCTGGAAGGGATCCGGAGTTCTTTCGATAGGATACAGGAAAGAACCCGCTTAGTCGCTAGCCAGGTAGCTGGGGACACCGTTCTACGACGTGCTCTCGATGACCCGACTTCTCCGCGTGCGCGACTCTTTGAGCGACTGCAACGCTTTTCTCGCGGTCAAGAGGTCAGTTTGGAATTGTACAACAGAGACATGGAGCTTCTTGCATGGTTAGGGAGAGAAGTTGGCCCGGACTTGTCGGAGATCAGACAAGCGCTTCGATCAGGTGCGGTCACCTCAATATGTCAGAGTGCGCTCTACACGTATGTCACCACGATTGAGCCGATGCGGGACTTCGACGGCAAAGTCATCGGCGCGGTTGCTGCTGGCCTGCCGGTAGAGGTTAATTACCCTTTGAGCAATCGGTTTCTCACGAGCAGTGGAATTGAGGTTGAGCTTTCGCAAAGATTTGGGACTGGCATCCGATTTCAGTTTGGAGAGGGCATTGATCCGACCAAGGATGGCCGATTGGCTTCAATGGAGCTTGTCGTACTTGATGGACGAAAACTCGGTATGGCATACGTCGAGAGGCCGCAACGATCATCTGTGCTTCAGAACATTGATCGCATAGCAGATAACTTTGTGAGTGTTCTTGGGGCTCTTGCTCCCTTTGTATTAGTCCTTGCATTCTGCTCCGACCTAAGAAAGCTTCGTCCTTGGCGCAGAACTGTTCTGATCATTGTTCTGGCTTGGGCCATCCGATACTTTTGGATCTTCCTTGATTTTCCGTCCCGACTCATGGGAAGTGGAATTTTCGAACCTTTGCTCTTCGCCTCCCCGTTTGCATGGGGCGCCACGAGATCTATTGGCGAACTGTTGATTACGAGTATCTTCCTCATGTCGAGTGTCCTTGTCTTGTTTGTTCAATTTGTCCAGCTGATCCCGAAAACGGATTTCGGCCAGAGTCTCCCAGCACCGTTGAGAGGCACCATTGGTATAGGTGGTCCACTCCTTGGATGCGTGGCCTTTCTATTCTTGACACGGGGATATGCAGAGGCGATACGTAGCGCGGTCTACGACTCCAAGCTTCAGTACATCGATTTGTCCAGCATCGTCTTGGAAGCGAATCTGGCAGCGATGCTATTTGCGATCCTTCTGCTGACTGTAGCGTTCCTTCTTATCAGTGTGATCTTATTCCAGAGCTCGGTCCACATGGCTTCGCGGTTTGTTCTCGGACCTGTGTCTCAGGCACTTCACCCAGTCTTATTCGCCAGTGCTTTGTTCCTCGCAGCAAGCTTCGCCTTTGGCATCATCCACCCGAATCCCCAAACCTCAGGTTCCTATCGATTCATTCTCATCCTGTCGGTTGCGTTATTCTCCTATTTCCTAGTGCACGAAGTTGGCCGAGCCGGTGGGGTCTATACGGGGCGTACCTTAACAGCCATCATTATCCTTTCCGTACTGATAGCGACACCGGTTCTGGACACCAAGATTCATGAGCGTGATCGAGACACACTTCGGGCGTACGCGGTGGAACTCGCGCGGCCCGTCGACACGTGGGTGAGGGTCGTGCTGGAGGAGACTCTCTCGCAGATGAAGTCCGATGCTGAAGCACTAGAAATTCTTAAGGGTGGGGACCCCGGGCTTATTGGAGGACTAGCCTTCCGCCTTTGGGCAAGAAGTACGCTGAGCAAAGAAGGGCTCAGTTGCGCCGTCGGGATCGTACAAAATGAAAAGGTCGAAAGTTTGTTTAACCTTGGCCTTCGTCGGTCTGAGGCGACATCCATGATAGAGACGTTGGAGAAATCTCGAGAGATCAGGATTTATCTGATCCGGGGCGAGGATGAGATACGTGGACTGAACCGCTACGTAGGTACGGTTCCGATAGAGGCGGAAGATGGACAGGTCCTCGCCCATCTTGTCATCGCGATTGTGTCGGGCCAAGGTTTTCTCCTTCGCACAGAAATGCCCGAGATTCTTCAAGCAGCCAGCGCGTTAACACTTGAGTCCCCTTACCGCACGATTGTGGCGTCTGAGTTTTCTGGGCGCTCGATGATCCGGACGACGGGAAAGGATTTCGTTCTCGGGCGCCAGATGCCCGGGGGGATTTACATTGCACTGGCGAACGAAAAAATTCCATACATCTGGGTAGACGAGTCCGCAGACGGAAAAGAATTCGAGACTGTATATGTGCTCTCCGGCAGAGAGGGGGGGAAGGTGCATATCTACTCACTGAGTTTGGAGAAGCTCGACCTGCGTTGGCATATGTTCAATCTTCTGAAACTCGTCTACTTTTATTTCTTTGTGGCCATCGTGGCAGCTGGATTCTACGTCTTGGTGATCGCACTTAGACGAAAGAAGTTTCATCTTTCATTCCGGGGGAAGCTTCTCGCTGCCCTGCTCTCTCTTGCAATACTCCCCTTGATAGTTCTAGCGTACTACGACAGGGAATTCACCAAAGAAAGTCGGATGGAGATTCTGCGCCATCAGGCCGAGGATGAATTGAGTGTCGTCGAATCGAATCTCGTAAGCCACCTCCTCAAAGGGCTGAATCGAGAGGCCGCTGGAGTGGGAGTCGGTCCAGAGATCAATCTACTCACAGACAGTTTGTGCGAACAGCTGGCTCAGGAGACTGGTTCAGATTTCAATGTTTACGTCGAAAAAGAGGTGCGGGCGACGAGTCGGCCTGAGCTGTTTGATGCGGGCCTGATGGACAGTCGTCTGAGCAGTGAGGCCTATCGGAATGTTCTTCTCGAAGGGAAAAAATTCTTCTTCCAGACTGAAACCGTGGGTAGCTTTCCCCTCCTTGTCGCCTACCGACGGCTCGATGATTATCAAGGGCGTCCCTTCGGAGCGATCTCGGTTTTCACCGGCTTTCGGCATGAACCTGTAGATCTTGAGCTGTTCAAGAGAAGTGCTTTTCTCTTCGGTGCTTACGCTGCCGTCATGGTGCTCGTTGTCTCAATCGGGACTTTTTTCGCCTATCGAATCGGATCCCCAATCAAGAAACTTACAGACGCAATGCGACGAGTCTCCCGCGGCGACCTCGACGTTTCCATCGGCGTTCAGAGCAAGGATGAAATTGGTGAGATGGTTGCAGCTTTTAACAAAATGACTCAAGATCTGAAGAGAATCCAAAAAGAACTTGCCAAGACAGAGCGGGAGCTTGCCTGGCGAGAAATGGCAAAGCAGGTTGCTCATGAGATCAAGAATCCTCTGACGCCAATGAAGCTCTCCATCCAGCACCTTCGCCAGGCTTACCGAGATCGCGTCGCGGATTTTCATTTGTTACTGGAGCGGGTCTCTACGGCAATCGAGGAGCAGGTCGATGCTCTGACGCGGATTGCATCCGAGTTCTCCCATTATGCGAAGATGCCCGAACGGAGATATGAGAGGTGCGATGTTAATGAACTCTTGGAGGAGACTGTCCGCCTGTTCGATCAGGAAAAAAGGGTACGGTTTGCGATAGAGCTAGGCTCTGAGTGTCCGACTGTTCTCGCTGACAAAGAAGAACTCAGGAGGGTGTTCATCAATATCGTCCGGAACGCGGTCCAGGCGATTACGGAACGAGGTGAGATTGCAATCACAAGCAAAGTCCAGGATGGCATGTTGAAAGTCGTGATTGCCGATACGGGAAAAGGCATTCCAGATGAGATTAAAGGGAGATTGTTCGAACCGAATTTCTCCACAAAAACCGAGGGGATGGGACTCGGGCTAGCCATCTCCCGACAAACCATCGTTGACCTGGGTGGACGCATTGAGATCGAAAGTGAAGTGGGTAAGGGGACCCGCGCGCTTATTTTCCTTCCATTAACTTCTTCGTCTTAGAATCTTGGATGCAGGACATACCGATTGTCCAATCAGCCAAATTATTAGCGTATCCCGATCTCATCTGCGCCGTCAGTACAAAGCTCGGCGGTATCAGTCCTGATCCATACGGTCTGAACATGAGCTTTCACGTTGGGGATGACCATGAAAACGTTCTGGTCAATCGGCAGCGGTTCTTTAAGAAGTTGAATATCGATCTCGACCACTTAGCCATTCCACGGCAGTGCCATACGAACACAGTTCGCAACGCTCCTCGTCCGGGCTCATACGAGAGGTGCGATGCGCTGGTGACGAATCAACGGAGGGTGTTCCTTACCGTCACAGTAGCTGACTGCATCCCTTTGTTCTTGTACGACCCAAGGACGAGCGTCGTTGCTGTGATCCATGTCGGTTGGCGAGGAGCAGCGAGCGGCATCATCCCGGCTACCTTGAAATTACTGGGGGATGAGTTTTCTACGAATCCAAAGGACCTGGTCGCATTCCTCGGTCCCTCAGCCCGTGTGTGCTGCTACGAGGTAGGTCAAGACGTAGCCAGACGATTTTCAACTGAGTTTCTCAGGCCTAGATCGCATGGGAAACATTGCCTCGACTTGGTCAGCTTTTCACGTTATCAATTGATTCGAGGAGGTGTAGCGATCGACCAGGTCGAAGTCGATGGTCGCTGCACGATCTGCAGGCCGGAGTTGTTCCATTCCTACCGGAGAAATGGAGAGAAATCAGGCAGGATGATGGGGGTGATCGGGCTTTCTTAGGAAGACAGTTGGCCGAGTTACCCATGAATCCCAACATTGGGGTCGTGGATACTCTTCGACTCTTGCCTCTGCAGCAAACATTTGGTAAACTAAAGGAAAGGGTAAAAACAATGAGAGCAGCCAAGCTCCTTTTCCTCTTCATCCTTCTCACGTGCATTTCGTTTTCGCAGACGAGCGGACATTTCTTTGGCTATGAGATCCTCAAGAATCCGGTTGGGAAAATCATCCTAAAGCTTAAGGTCGAGGTCGCGGACAAAGGATTATATCTTGGGGTCTCGCTTTATCCGCCGAAAGTTGTGAACACACTGGAGGAGGGAAGACACTTCTCTTTCCCCATTAAGCAGGGAATTTTCACAAAGGATTTCGAGATTGACGCGAGCTTTGAAGGCGGGACGTTCGAAGCTGCATTGTGGACAAACAAGATTGATAAAGAGGACTGCCCGCCCGACGATCCCGTCTGTCAGAAGCTTGGTTACAAGCATACTGGGATGGCAAGTTACATTTGGGGCATCTTGAAGACACGATAGCGATGACAGAATCAAACAAACGACTGAACGCACTGGCAGTGAGCGACTCGGGCTTCATCTTCGATCCGAGTACGGGACAGACGTTCACGACGAACGAGATCGGGCTGGAAATCATTCGCCTGCTGAAACAAGGGAAAAAGCTCGAAGCCATCATCTCGTACATCGATGAGCACTATGACGCGGACGGGGATGTCATTTACAAGGACACGGTTCAGTTCTTGAGTCAACTGAAGACGTATCGGTTGATCGATGAAAGCTAATGTGGCAGTCACGGGTTTGAATGCGACGGACAACCCCGCGCCCGGCGTCGCGGTGATTCGTTCGTTGAAAGAGGAGAGCGACTGGTCTGGCAGGATTATCGGCCTTTCGTACGATGCGTACGAGCCGGGGATTTTTGATCCGCATCTCGTGGACTCTGTTTATCTTCTCCCATATCCAAAGGATGGGAAGGAAGCACTGCTTCAACGCTTTCGATACGTTCAAGAGCGTGAAGCGATCGATATTCTTCTTCCGACGCTTGATTCGGAACTGGCAAACTTCGTCGAGCTGGAGTCAGACCTCTCGGCAATGGGAATTCACACTTTTCTGCCAACGGACGAACAGCTTCAGCGTCGAGCGAAGGCGAATCTTCCGAAGCTGGGAAAGGAGCTCGATCTGAACGTTCCCGAGAGCAGAACCGTCTCCGATCTCCGCGAAGCAGAGAAGGTGGCTGAAGATCTTGATTTCCCTCTCGTGGTCAAAGGCCTTTTTTATGAGGCTTATCGTGCCCAGAACATCGGAGAGCTATCCTCTTATATTCAAGTCATCGCCGCTCGATGGGGCTATCCGGTTATCCTGCAAAAGTACGTGCCGGGAGAAGAGTACAACCTCGCTGGACTCGGAGACGGCAACGGAGGACTTGTTGCCGCAGTGTGCATGAAAAAAGTTTTTCTTACCGACAAGGGAAAAGGTTGGGCAGGCGTTAGCATCGTCAACGAGGAGCTTTTCGAAACAGCTCGACAGATCACCTCCGCTCTCAAATGGCGCGGAAGCTTTGAGCTTGAAGCGCTTATGTCGTCCGACAACAAGCTTTACATCATCGAGATCAATCCTCGCTTCCCCGCGTGGATCTATCTTGCGAAGGCCTGTGGAGTCAATCTTCCTCGAGCGTATTGTGATCTGGCACTTGGCCACAAGCCCGAGCTGCCACAGGAGTACAAGGCGGGGACGATGTTTGTGCACTACACGACAGATCTCGTCGCGAATGTGAATCAGCTTGACAGTCTTTTGACGAAGAGGGAGATACATTACTGATCGGAATCAGGATGCAAGAGGCAAGATGCAAGATTCAAGAAGTGAGACGTGCGATGTGGACGTATCCTCCTCTTCCATTTCGCAGAGAGCTGATGAGCGTCCAGCGAGCCAGTTACCGATCGCCAATTACGACTGACCAATGACAATCGCCCAATTCCCAATGACCCCGAAACGCAAACGACCCTACACAAAGCCGATTCTGACTCGACAGGTTGCGGGATTTACCGGCAAATTCGCCCCCTTTGCAGTCTCGAGATACAAGGACGAGATCGATAACGTTGAAGTGAAAGAGCTCGTCGCGAAGTACGGGTCACCACTATTCGTCTACTCCCATCGGACACTTAAAGAGAAGTACGACTCTGCCTATCAAGCGTTCTCAACGAGATATCCGAAAGTCCAGTTTGCGTGGAGCTACAAGACGAACTATCTCAAGGCTATCTGCAAATCGTTCCACATTCTTGGTTCGTGGGCTGAAGTTGTCTCTGAATTCGAATACGACCTTGCGCGAAGCTTAGGCATCGAGGGCAGCCAGATCGTTTACAATGGGCCGTACAAGAGTCGGCAGTCGCTGAAGCGGGCGGCATCCGAGGGTGCGATGATCAACATCGACGGCTACGACGAAATCCCCGAGCTTGAGAGGGTTGCTGAGGAACTCGGCAGGCCGGTGGATTTTGGTGTCCGCGTCAATATGTCGATCACCGGTTACTCTGCCTGGGACAGATTTGGGTTGAACATCGATTCTGGAGAAGCGTATCACACCGTCAAGCGTGCGCTCTCGGGAAAGAAGCTGAATTTGACGGGACTCCATACTCACATCGGGACGTTCATCCTCGAGCCGCAGTTCTATCGTGAGGCCGTCCAGAAGATAATTGACCTGTCGAAGCTTCTGAAAAAGGAATTCGGCACTCGGCTGAAGTACATCAATGTCGGGGGAGGATTCGCTTCCAGGAACAGGTTGAAAGGCTCCTACATTCCGACGGACCAGATAGCACCCGATTTCGATAAGTACGCTGAGGCGATTTGTTCCCCACTCCTCGATAGCTTTGACCAAGAAGAGCTTCCACTCCTTCTCCTCGAAACAGGAAGGGCGTTGATCGACGAGGCGGGCTACTTGATCTCGACCGTTGTCGCGACGAGAAGGTTACCCTCGGGAGTCCGGAGTCTCGTACTTGATGCGGGCGTGAACCTTCTCTTCACGTCTTACTGGTACGATCTGGAGATTCTACCAACCACGGACAAAGGGATGTTCACGGAGGTCCACAATGTGTACGGCCCTCTCTGCATGCAAATTGATGTCGTGGGTGAAAACTTGCGCGTCCCTTATCTTGACAAAGGGGAGTCCGTCGTCATTCGTCCCGTCGGAGCATACAACACTACTCAGTGGATGCAGTTCATCCAGCTTCGTCCGAATGTCGTCATGATTAGCGAGAGAGGGGTAGTCGAAGTGATCAGGGAATCGGAGACGATCGATTATATGACGAAGCTCGACAAGATCCCTGAATGGCTCAGGTAGGTGAACTGTGTCGGCGGAGAGCATTTCCAAGGTGAAAGAAAAACTCTCTTTCCTCCTCGATTCCACTCTCAGAAGTTACTCCATCATCTTCTTCTCTCAGAAGCGGGCCTTTGGCTTGCTTCTACTTTCTGCAACGTTTGTCCAGCCGATAATCGGCCTGATCGGCTTGTTCGGACTTCTTTGCTCGAATGGACTTGCCTATTTTCTCGGCCTCGAGCG
>JBBIJH010000002.1:4558-41204 GCA_037446075.1 Ignavibacteriales bacterium | reverse complement strand
AGGAAAGGGTACTTTGGTTTCAATTCGCTCCTTCTGGGTCTCGCGCTCTGTTACTTCTATGAGGCCACGTGGAATCTCTTGCTTCTGATTTTCTTATCGAGTCTTCTCACTACAGCCGCCGCATCAGTGCTCCAGCACGTTTTCTGGCATTACTTCAGATTGCCGGCTCTGAGTCTGCCTTTCGTTATCGCCTTTTCTCTGGCAATCTCAGCGACCGTTGGATTCGGCAACCTTGAGCTTGCGCGGCCTTCGACAGTAACCGGAGCAATCACGACTGCAAGTCCATTGCTTGACCTTCTGCTGAAGTCGCTTGGGTCGACCTTCTTCCAAGTCAATGTCATCTCAGGCGTCATCGTGCTCATCGCCTTTCTCTTCTACTCTCGGCTGGCTTTGCTCCTTGGACTCGCGGGACTTGCTGCGGGGTACTTCACTCATTCTCTCCTCGGCGCATACCCAGAGGTTCTCACTGAGCAGTACCTCGGATTCAACTATATTCTCACTGGAATTGCGCTCGGTGGAATTTTCCTTGTCCCGTCTCTTGGGACTGTTCTCCTCGCCATGCTCTCAGCATCCGCTTCTGCTGTGATCATGTTGAGCCTGAAGGTTCTTTTACCGGGCTACCTTCCGCCGACGGCGATTCCTTTTAATCTCATCACGTTGCTCGTCCTGTATGCGCTGAAGTTGAGGCTCTCTCCATCTGGAAACCTTGTCCTTTCCTTCTCGGAAGTCTCCAGTCCAGAGGAGAATCTCGCGGCACATAGAGCAAACCTGAAGACGTTTCGAAGATATGGCGTCGAGATCTCGCTTCCGTTCCATGGCGTGTGGCGCGTGACACAAGGGTTCAACGGGAAGTTGACCCACAAAGACGATTGGCGCTACGGTGTCGATTTCATGGTGTCGGGTTCGGAAGGAAAGCTGTACAAGAATTCCGGTGCAAACCTTGAGGACTATTTTTGTTATGATGTGCCAGTTCTCGCTCCCGCAGAAGGAAAAGTCGTCTTTGTGAAAAGTGACGTCCCGGATAACCCCATCGGGAAGGTAAACCAAAGGGACAACTGGGGGAATGCGGTGATCATCGAGCACGCATATCAACTCTACTCCTGCCTCGCTCACCTCCGACAGGCCAGCATCAATGTCGAGGTCGGTGACACCGTCAAACGAGGAGAGGTGATCGGACGCTGCGGGAACTCCGGTCGGTCTCCGTTTCCACATCTCCATTTGCAAATGCAGGCAATTCCGAACCTCGGCGCCCCGACGATTTCCTTCCAGTTTTCGAATTTTGTTAGGGCCTCGAATGGTCAGAAGACTTTTATTCTCCGGGGAGAGCCAAAGGATGGTGATGCGGTCTCCAACCTTCAATTCACTGCTGATTACATTGATTACTTCCCGTACTCATTCACGCGAGACTTTGTGTACAGCGTGCGAAATCGGGGTCAGCAGAAGGAGAGTTGGTCGACAGAGATCGATCTGTACGGGAACATGATGGTGAAAAGTATCCCCCTCGAGACAAGACTGTACTTCACGCTGGCCAACGGAGTCCTTTCTCTGAAGAAGCTCGAAGGATCGCGGAGGACTGGATTATATCACTTTGGCAAGCTCCTCACGGATGTTCCATTTATAACGGGTGAGAAGCTCGAATGGAAAGCCGACGAAGAGACAGACTATGCGCTGCCTCGCGGGACAATGCTCCTTCTGGATCTCCTTTCGGTCTTTGGGGTTCGATTCAGGTTCGAACTCGCCAACAACCTATCCTCAAGTCAGACATCCTTGAAGCTCGTATCGAAAGCAAGGTTGAAGGTGAAAACTCCGCTTGGACATTTCTATCCTTCAGGGAAACAGAAGTCCATCACCTACGAGTTCACTCGGAACGTGGGTCTGGTGCGGTTCAGCGGCGACGCGGTTGAACTTAATCTTCTCGAAACGAAAACTCAGGGAGGGAACAGTTGACCCACAGACGAGCCTCAGCTTTGCTCCTTCAAACTCTTCTATCAGTCCTTCTTCTCTTCTCACTTTCTCTACCACTCTTCTCTCAGGTGCGCGCGTACCCAGTTTACTACATCAGTCAGAAAGGCACGTATGGCACTTACCGCGACGCTGAACAGAAGAAAATCTTCCATGTGTCCACAGAGGTCTCGATCGTACCAACGTGGAACCGGACTCTCTCTTTTCTCTACCGCCGGAGTGGGATAGATTATACCAACGGGTTTGTCTACCAACAGAATCAGTTTACTGGGTCGCACTCTCAAGTTTTTTCTGCTGGAAAAGATTTCCTTTGGACTCGACTTGATCTCTCCTACGTCAATTCGAATGCTGATCTGACAAACAAGAACTTTACCGTCTATGCAGAATCGGGATATGAGAGTTCTGCCGGCCGCGTCGGTGTCGGCCTTGGAGGCTTCTACAGCAATTATGCCGACGTGAGAAGCTACGCGGCTTCCGTATTCGCCTGGACGAAATCAGGTGGTCGGAGTTTTCTAAGTTCTAAATTCAACTTCAACACTTTTTCAGGGCAGATTCATCATCAGAAGAAGTTCTACTCTGGCACCGTCAGACTTTATCTCCCTTCAAGTGACAAGGCTGCTTTCCTCCTCTCTGGTTTCATAGGAAAGCGCAGCCTATTCTACGACTCCGATATTCGGCTTCTCTACAACACTGCGGATACGCATGATGCTGGCAGCAGTGGTACGGTCTTCTTCTATCCCCTTCGAACTGTAATCCTCCTCCTTGACGCAACGTTCGAGCGCTACGAAGCTCTCTCAGGAGGGAAGTACAACGTCCTCTACTTCACGCTGGGCGGAACTCTGAACATCTGATCTCTCCGCATCCGTTTTCTCGCTGGAGTTTTCTTTATTGATTTTTTCTCAAATGATGTATACCTTTGAGCCATCATGTGTGGGATAATCGGATACATCGGCAAAAAGGATGCGGTTCCCATCCTTCTCCATGGCCTGAAGCGACTGCAGTATCGCGGCTACGACTCCGCTGGCATCGCTCTCCTCTCGGGGAAGGAGTTTGCAATCTTGAAGAGGGCCGGACAAGTCAAAGAGCTTGAGAATCTGGTTCTTGAGAAGAAAGCCAGCGGCTCCATCGGGATTGGACACACGCGATGGGCTACGCACGGTGAACCTACGGACATCAATGCGCACCCGCACATTGACTGCACGGGAAACTTCGCGCTCATTCACAACGGCATCATCGAGAACTACCGCGCTCTTCGGAAGAAGCTCGAGATCGAGGGGCATCGCTTCCGAACAGATACGGATACAGAGGTCCTCGTTCACCTCATCGAGGAGATATACAAACGCACGAAAGACCTGGCGTCCGCGGTAAGGTTCTCGCTTCACGAAGTCAACGGCGCGTATGGGATCGCAGTCCTCTGTCGGCTGGAACTCGATAAGATTGTTGTTGCGAGGAAGGGCAGCCCACTGGTGATCGGGGTTGGAGATGGGGAGAATTTCATCGCGTCGGATTCAGCTGCGCTCGTGGACCACACCCGCCAGGTTGCTTATTTGGAAGACGGCGAGGTCGCCGTCGTGACGGCGGATGCTTTCACGACAAAGACCATTGACGATGTTGAGGTCGACAAGCAGGTGGAAGAAATCACTTTCGATCTTGAGCAGATTGAACGCAGGGGTTTTCCTCATTTTATGCTGAAAGAGATCCACGAGCAGCCAGAGACAATCAGAGATGCGATGCGAGGAAGGGTTCTTCTGGAGGAAGGAACGGCAAAGCTCGGTGGGCTTGAGCCAGTGATGAAAAAACTTGAGAACGCAAAACGCTTCATTCTTACAGCCTGTGGAACCTCCTGGCACGCGGGACTCGTTGGCGAGTACATGTTTGAACAGATGGCGCAAATTCCGACAGAAGTTGAGTACGCTTCAGAGTTCAGGAGTCGAAATCCCGTCATATATTCGGATGATGTCGTTTTCGTCATCAGCCAGAGTGGCGAAACAGCCGATACGCTCGCTGCACTGCGGGAGGCAAAGAAGAAAGGAGCGACAGTGCTAGGGATCGTGAATGTCGTCGGTAGCACGATCGCACGCGAAACCGAGGCGGGTGTCTACGTCCATGCCGGGCCTGAGATTGGCGTGGCTTCCACGAAGGCTTTCACGTCTCAGCTCGTGGTCCTCGCCTTGATTAGTCTAATGATGGGGAGAAAAAAGTCTCTGAGTCTTGCGACCGGACGGGAAATTGCGCAGGAGATCACGAAGTTGCCAGAGAAAGCTCAGCGGATTCTCGAAAACCCCGACACCATCCGTACGATCGCCCATGAGTTTCGGGACGCTCGGAACTTCTTATACTTAGGTCGAGGGACAAACTTTCCAACGGCGCTTGAAGGGGCCTTGAAGCTTAAGGAGATTTCCTACATTCACGCAGAAGGATATCCGGCGGCGGAAATGAAACATGGGCCCATTGCCCTAATAGACGAAAACATGCCTGTGGTTTTCGTTGTCCCGAGAGACGGACTGTATGAGAAAGTTGTCAGCAACATCCAAGAAGTGCGGGCACGGAAAGGAAGAATCATAGCTATTGCAAATGAAGATGACCCAGAAATCGGGAACTTAGCGGAGTTTGTGATTCGAGTACCCAGGACTTATGGTTTCTTGGGACCCATCCTGAACGTCATCCCCTTGCAGCTTCTCGCTTACTACATCGCTGTGGAGAGAGGTTGCAACGTTGACCAACCTCGGAACCTAGCGAAGAGTGTGACGGTCGAATAAGGAAACGTCAGCTTTTCGAAGCTAACTTTCCTATCGTGCCTGTCTGAAAGACCATCGTTTCAACTTCGTATTCGGAACCTAATTGGAGAGAGACCCACATGGGACATGATCTCTTGAAAGGGAAGAGAGGAATCATCACGGGGGCTTTGGACTCCCACTCGATCGCGTGGAAAGTTGCCGAGAAAGCCTACGCCGAGGGCGGACGATTCGTTCTGACGAACGCGCCCGTTGCGATGCGCCTCGGCGAGATAAGCAAACTCGGCGAAGCGACCGAGTCGCAGGTGATCCCGGCGGACGCGACTTCGGTTGATGACCTGAGCAATCTCTTCACCAAGGCACAGGAAATCCTGGGCGGAAGGATCGACTTTCTGCTTCATTCCATCGGGATGTCACCAAATATCCGGAAGAACATCCCCTACCCGGAGCTGAACTACGAATTCTACACCAGGACAATTGACGTTTCGGCAATCTCGTTGCACAAGATGCTCAGTGTCGCGTGGAGGCTCGATGCACTAAATGAGTGGGGAAGTGTGGTAACCCTCACGTATGTCGCCTCTCAGAGAACGTATCCGTTCTACGCCGACATGGCGGATGCAAAAGCGATGCTGGAGTCGATCGTTCGGAGCTACGGCTATCACTACGGCAAAAGGCGGAAGGTGAGGGTCAACGCCGTTTCCCAATCGCCAACGAAAACCACAGCCGGCGCGGGGATCAGAGGGTTTGAAGAGTTCTACAATGTTGCGCAGATGAGCTCACCTCTCGGCAACGCAAGTGCGGACGCGTGTGCTGATTTTTGCGTTCTTCTCTTTTCCGATCTCACACGGATGGTGACCATGCAGACGCTTTACCACGACGGGGGATACTCGAGCACAGGGATCAGTACGGAGGTGATGGAGAAGCTCGGGTTCAGGTTGTGACGGAGGGATGGAGCGCACCTCATACGTCGGATCCATCCTCTCTGTGGGTCGGTTATTGATTTTCCAGGAAAAGATTGCTAAGATTAATCTGCGGTGAGCACTACATTTCGGGTCCCGCCAGAAGATGGCGGGATCCTGAAAATTTCATGAACTTAGCTTCGTTCGTTTCGCTCACTCACTAAGATTCAGAAATTTTCGGACAGGTAGCTCAGTCGGTAGAGCAACGGCCTGAAAAGCCGTGTGTCGCCAGTTCGATTCTGGCCCTGTCCACGAAAGTTGGAACGTCAGGGTTCCACCTTTTTCTTTTAGGGGGTGTCGCCAGTTCTCCGCCAAAAGGATGGCGGACATCGCTTCTAGTCCTGTCCACAAATAACCTCTCGCCAGGGGGCGAGACTGTCGTTTCGTGTTCACGAGCGACAATGGACTGTCGCACTCCGCCTGACTGAACAGTCCGAAGAAAAAGTGCGGCAGACTCCAAAGAGTCCATCGGAGTGCGTCGCACTTTCCTTCAGCGCTTGGATTCTCCGTTGGATGAATGCGAAGCGCCGCACGATGTTTCCTATTGGGCCCCAGCTGGAGGCGTCGGCATCGGCTTTCGTGGGAATTTCTGATCCCTCATCGCGGCGTTGTATGCGAACGCCGCCATGATCACCGCGGCTTGCTTTAAATCTTCCTCTTGCGCACGGTCATAGACGTCCATGTTCGAGTGATGCGTGCGGGATTCGTATTCGACAGGATCTTGAATAAACTGGAATCCGGGAAGCCCCACAGCATCGAAGGAGAGGTGATCCGTTCCGCCAGTGTTGGAGAGAGAAAGTGTTGAGGCCCCTAAGGCCTCGAAGGGCGTCAGCCATTATCGGAAAATGGAGCGAGCCGCTTCGTTTCCTTGCATGTACACCCCACGCACCTTGCCTGTACCATTATCATGGTTGAAGTAGACGGAGAATTTCTCGTGGGCTGGCTTTGTCTTCACTGCTCCGCTCCCACCCGTCATCATGCTCATCATTCCACCCTCGCGCTCTGCAAAATACTTTGAGACATAGGCACGCGAACCCAAAAGCCCCTGTTCTTCTCCGCCCCAGAGTCCGATGCGAATGGTTCGACGAGGTTTCAGGTCAAGTGCTCTGAGGATACGCATCGCTTCCAGGCACACAGCGGATCCCGTCGCGTTATCCGTCGCGCCAGTCCCCGCATGCCATGAGTCGAAGTGAGCGCCGACCATCACGATCTCATCTTTCAGATCCGTCCCGGGGATTTCTCCAATGACGTTCATTCCTGAATCCACAGGAGTGAACTCAACGTCAAGCGCTACCTCCATCGTCAGCTTCTGTCCTTTTTCAATCATCCGGATCATCCGGTTATAGTGCTCAGCGGCGACAGTCACTTGAGGCACAATCTTCGGAGCCTTCTCGCTATACGGGCCTACACGCTGGTCAAAGGGAGTGCCTGGTGGCTGCGGCACTGTCGCGCTCTGGACGAACAGGGTCCCCCCGTCGCCACGTCCAATGTCGAGTATAAGCGCCGCCCCTTCATTCTGACAAAATTCAATCTTTCTCGGTCCGATCCTTTGAGCTTGGACCGCCCGCTCGATTGCCGCCGAGTCCATGTTCGGCATGAATTGACGCATCATCGCCCTCATCGCTGAATCTCCCATCGCTGGACTGATCTGAGGCCCCCGTCTTCGCGGAGTGGGAAGGGGCATGCCTGCGTTAGCTAATCTCAATAGACTTGAATCTGCCAGGCGCCGGCCTTCCGGTTCAAAGTGCGCTTTGATTTCCCGCGGATCGCTGACCAGAACAATTTTTCCCTTGAGCTGGCCTTTGTACTTTGCAAAGTCCTCTTCCTTTTTCACGTCCAGGTACGCGACATCGGCTTTCAAGGTTCCCTTTGTGCCGGGAGTCCACGCCTTCGGATAGGCAATCAGCGGAATCACACGCGGGCTTGTTACGTGGGCCGAGAAACGTTTTAGGGTCCAACCTTTTCCGAAAGGTCCCCACTTATCGAAGTGTACATTCTCAAGACCCATCTGCTTCATTTTACTCGCAGCCCATTCGGCGGCCTGCTTATACTCGGGAGAACCCGTGAGTCTCGGTCCATACACGTCTGTCAGGTAGCTCAGAATCTCCATAACCTGAGAGCGATTCATGCCTTCGTCCTTGATCTTCGAGACGGCGGCGGTGTCGAACTTCTCCTGCATCTGCGCAGCCACCTGGGCGTTCAGCGCGAGTGTGAAGGTTACGGAGAGAACTACAAGAAGCAGCACGAAGACAAGATTTCTCTTCATTATGAGTCCTCCATTGAAATGGTGAGAGGGATAAAAGGATTGTAGAATGTCATGCGCGGCTCTTGTCGATCGGATGCGGAGGGCTCCCTTGGAGTTCTACGCTCCCGCTCTTGTGTTGATTAGACGCTCCCAACGGGGAAAAGGTTCGGGTTGCATCTGAGAATTTCAGCTGCCCCCATTCTAAACACAAATCAGGATCCCGCCCTGGGCACGAGCACCGCTGAGTATGAATAAGGGACTTCCACTCCGTCTTGACCTGCAATGGTCGGTACGAGGCTCACTTTGCTCCACTTGCTTCCGAAACCCGAGATTGTTATAGAGCCAGCCGAGCCACCATTCAAGCCAATTTCGATTACTGTTGGCTTCGTGCCTCTGTCCGGGCTGGCAACAACGAAAGCCCGCCAAGCGTAGCCATCCGCGCCGTCAAAACCTACTGACAAAGTGCCCAAGCCATTCGGGAGGAAGTCAATAAAATTAGCGCCAAGGCCCCATGGCGCTCTATTCGGTACTCGATTCGTACTCGGTGGGACCTCGACGAACACAGGATAGAGATCATGCGTGGCTCTGATGTAGTTTTTTGGACCAGGAATGATCGAGCCCGGATCTATTGTGAAGTCTGAAATATCCAGGAGATATTCTGCCGGTGCGAATGCTTTCATCGCCTCCCAAGAACCGCCGAGAGCGGCATCACGGATTGCTTCGGCGGTAGTGCGAGTTCTCGCTGCGAACCAGATCTGCCGAGGAACGTCCGTACCATACGTCTCGCTGAGATAGTGCATGAAGAATGCGGCGCCGTAGACAAAGCGATTGAAGATCGGGTAGTCCGGAGCTCGGAGGAAGCGATTGATGTACCAGTGCCAATCGTTTATGTGATCGTAGACCATATCCTCGTTCCAGGTCGCATGCGACTCGAGAAGCCATCCTGACTGATAGACATTAATATTGAATTGACTGGCGTGCATGAATTCATGAGCCTGGGTCACTTTCAATGCGCCGCTGCGGATGGTCTCGAGCCCCGTCAGGTCTTCGTCGTTTGGGGGGAAGCCATAGAAATCGTTCTCGATCACGATCCAGGCAGAAGCTGTGCCCAGAGGCACTGGTGATCTATTCAGCACCTCAAGGTTCTCAGGCACAGTGTAGCCATAATAAAGAATGTCCTTGTAGTAGATGTGGAGTTTCTGTTCTGGAGTCCCCTTCGGGGCTGGGTATCCAAGCTGAATGATGTCGCGATTCCAGGCATCCTCCCAACTCTTTGCAGCGATATCGATGTAATCCGGTATCCCATTCTTGTTAATGTCTTGAAGTGGGACGGAGAAATTGCTCTCCGTCGTGTAATGGAGGATGAAATGTTGAGTCTCCACTGTCTCTTTCAAATTGCCGAAACCAGTACCACGAAGATCAAGGATTTCCTGCTGAGTGGATTTCGAAAGCTCTTTCCACTCTTGTGCCATCTGAACCATTGAGTAAGTTGCATCCTTGCCTCTCACATCCGATCGATATTTCGGCGGAAGCTTCTCGGGGGCGGAGACGGCATACTCGCGGTACAAGTTTGCATTGTTCTTATCGAGGACTCCGCTTGAGTAATCTTCTTCGATGAGGTCGAGCGAACTTTTCTGTTCTGGACCTTTGGTCAGTGACGGGATACCGAGCTGATTCGAGGGAGAAGAAACGGGTGACTGCTCATAGCTTCTGCAGGCCGAAAGAAAAACGAGCAGAAGAGCACAGACATCACACAGCGTCTGGGGTCGCATAGATCCTCCATGAGACATTGATGCACTTCGGCATGAGAATTTCGTGGTGGAAAACTAGTAAGAACGACATGGAAAATCAAATCTTCTTGCTGCCAAAGGAGTCGGCAACTTGCCGAATCACTCGAATGTGCTCGGGCGTGGTTCCGCAACATCCGCCAATGATGTCGACCCCGCTACGCAACAAAGCCTCAACTTTCGGCTTAATCGAGTCGGGGGTTTCGGAGTACACCGCCTTTCCCTCCGACCAACTCGGCAGTCCGGCATTCGGCTGGGCAAGGATCGGCTTCTGAGTGAGCGGCCGCATTTCTTGAATTATCCCTATCATCTCATCGAATCCTCGGCCGCAATTGGCGCCAATGAGATCGGCTCCGGCATCGGTCAGTCTTTGAACAGCCTTGGGGATGTCTACACCCCACATCGTCCGAAACCCTCTTGGTCCACGCTCGAATGTCATCGTGGCAGCGACGGGCAAGCTGGTGGCTTCCTTCACCGCGCGGATCGCTAACTCAGCTTCCTCGACGGCCATCATCGTCTCAACGATGAACAGGTCCACACCTCCCTCCGCCAAAGCTGCCGCCTGCTCTTTAAAAGCGTCCTCAATGTCTTTGAGGGAGGTAGTTCCTATGGGTTCAAGGATTTGACCCGTCGGCCCAATCGAACCTGCGATGAACTTTCCATCAGGACGAACTTCACTCGCGGTTCGTGCCGCAAGTTTGCAAAATTCCGACGTTCGAGATTCCAGTCCA
This sequence comes from Ignavibacteriales bacterium, assembly GCA_037446075.1. GTDB lineage: Bacteria > Bacteroidota > Ignavibacteria > UBA10030 > JAHEZR01 > JBBIJH01. Next base: position 30,785 of record JBBIJH010000002.1, on the reverse strand, counting down.
AATTCTTTTAATCTAAATCGATTTCCCCCGAAGGAGTTCGTCGACACCAAATCCGACCCAGCTTCATAGTAGTCTTGATAGATCTGGCTTACAATTTCGGGATGGGTGAGATTGAATTCCTCAGGACAGTGTCCGGGTGGGAGACCTCGCCTGAGAAGTTCCGTTCCCATCGCACCGTCGGAGATGAGGCGACCGCTTTTCAAGCGCAGGAGGAATGGATGAATCGCCATGAGGCTTCGTAAGTAGTGGGCGGGAGTGAGTTCCTCCATTTACCCAGAGGTTAGCTTACCGATTGCGGCTTCTGTGCCATCAATGATATCGGAAAACTTTTGGAATTGCAACCGGAGGGAACCCATCGAGATAATAGTCTTGTTGAAATTTTCAACGCAGCTTCCCACGTAAGGAAATCATTTGCATTCCTGAGAATCATTCGCTATATTGCTATCGATTTTAGGAATTGAACGTTCCCCAGAATGGGAAGGCGGCGAGAAGGCCGCCTGAATCTCAAAAGTGAGAGAAGGGAAAACATGATACTAAACAAATTGTCTTGGATGACGGGCGGTGCCCAAGGAAGTGGAGTGGACTCAGCCGCCAACATCTTCGGCCGAGCATGTACGATCGGTGGCTTGCAGGTCTACGGGAAGAGAGAATACTACTCCAATATCATTGGCGCCCACAGCTATTTTCAAGTACGAGTGGACGAAAAACCAGTCCGCTCACATGTCGACACTGTGGATATGCTTGTGACTTTCGATGAGGAGACGATATTCCGACACTACGGAGAAGTGGTCAGTGGGGGTGCAATCCTCTATGACCCGGAGCTGATCTCGACTTCAATATCAAGGGTGCCGACGTTGGAAGAGGAGATTACCGGGCGCATTGAGAAGGAGCTTAAGCCGCTGGGCCTTCCGTCGACCGTGGAGGGTATTCTGAAGCTTGTCGAGCAACGGGGCGTCAAACTTTATCCCATCCCATTTGGTAAAATTCTGGATGAACTGACAGCCGAGGTGGGTGAGGAGGTTGCGACGCGCCTTCGGAAGACGATTAATACGATGGCAGTCGTTGCCTCGATGGGGATGCTTGAATTCGATTTTGACATGATCGTCAAAGGAATCGAGTCGCAGTTCAAAGGCAAACAGAAGGTAGTTGGGATGAATGTGAAAGCAGCAGAGAAGGCTTATGAGTTTGCCAAGAGAGACTACGCTGCTCAATTCCCGTGGAAGTTGAAAAAGATTGTCACCGACGAAAAGAGAATCTATCTCCAAGGCACGCAGGCGGTGGCGCTTGGCAAACTTGCTGGCGGCTGTACGTTCCAAACTTACTATCCGATTACTCCGGCAAGCGACGAGAGCGTTTATCTTGAGGCGCATGAGACTTTCAAGCTGAGCGACGGCGCGGACGGCCACGAGGGTTCCATTGTTGTCGTGCAGACTGAGGATGAGATCGCAGCCGTAACGATGGCTGAGGGAGCTGCACTGGCAGGCGCTCGCGCAGCGACGGCCACGTCAGGGCCGGGATTCTCATTGATGGCGGAAGGAATGGGCTGGGCTGGAATGAACGAAGTCCCCGTAGTCATCACGATCTACTCTCGAGGCGGTCCTGCAACCGGCTTACCTACCCGGCACGAGCAGAGTGATCTGCTCTTCTCATTGTATGCGGCTCATGGTGAGTTTCCTCGACTCGTTCTCGCATCCGGAGATATGGAGGAGGCTTTCTACGATGCAGCCCGGGCCTTCAACTACGCCGAGCAGTTTCAGACCCCCGTGATCCATCTAGTGGACAAAGCCCTAGCAAACAGTACACAAACGTGTCCGATGTTTGACGTTCAACAAGTAAAGATAAACCGGGGCAAGCTCGTAAATGGAGAAATACTCGCTGGAAACGGGGGTTACAAGAGATTTGAGTTCGTGGAAGACGGAGTTTCTCCGCGCGCAGTTCTTGGTACACCCGGGGCCATCATCTGGAACACCGGCGATGAACACGACGAGGTCGGCCATATCTCCGAAGACCCGGAGAACCGCGACCGGATGATGGAGAAACGGATGAAAAAGCTTGAAACCGCGGATAAGCTGATCCCTCTCTCAGAGCGTGTGAATTTCTTCGGGCCAAGCGAAGCCGACGCAACGATTGTAAGCTGGGGTTCACCGAAAGGCGCGATTGTCGATGCGCTGGAGCTTCTGGAGGCTGAAGGTCTAAAAGTAAACTTCTTGCAAGTCCGTCTCATCCATCCGTTCCCCGTGGACTATGTAACAGGTGTGCTGAGCCGTGCGAGAAGGAAGATCGCGGTGGAAATGAACTACTCGGGACAGTTTGCGAAGTTAGTCCGGCAAAACACTGGCATCGCAATGGATCATCTCGCGGTGAAGTACAACGGTCGTCCGATCTCGCGTGATGAGGTGTACCAAAGCGTGAAAATGATTATGACAAACCCTCAATCCCCAAGAAAGGTGGTTTTGCGACATGGAGCTTGAAGTCAAGGTAGCTGAACCTGTAGCGAAGAAGCTATCCCTCGTCGACTACAAGACAGACTATCACAACGATTGGTGTCCTGGCTGCGGAGATTTCGGGATCCTCAGTGCGGTGCAGATGGCCCTGATGGAGATGCAACTTGCCCCACACCGGACGGTGATCTTTTCGGGGATTGGATGCTCGAGCAAGACTCCTCACTTTGTGAGGGTGAACGGAATTCACACACTGCACGGTCGTTCTCTCCCGTTTGCGATCGGAGCAAAGCTCGCGAATCCTGATCTCACCGTCATCTGCACGGGGGGAGATGGGGACGGTCTTGGAATCGGAGTGGGCCACTTTGTGAACGCCGGTCGCCGCAACGTGGATTTCACTTACATCCTTTACAACAACGGGGTGTACGGCTTGACAAAGGGGCAGGCTTCGCCGACTCTCAAACTTGGGGTGAAGACGAAGTCACTCCCGATGCCCAATATCAACGAGGGTGTCAATCCGCTCCTGCTCGCGCTCGCTTCAGGCTTTACGTTCATCGCTCGCGGGTATTCGTACGATGTCAAACACCTGAAGGAATTGATAAAGCAGGGGATACAGCACAAAGGCTCCTCGTACATTGATGTCCTCCAGCCGTGCCCGACGTATAACGATATCAACACGAAAGACTGGTACGGAGGGGAGGACAGAAAAGATCCGGCGACAGGGAAAGCGCTCCCGCGTGTGTACAAGCTGGAATCGCGGGGCTATGACCCGCTGATCAAACCTGGGACTTCGGACGGGGAGATTCGGGAGAAGGTGAACCTCTTCCTGCAGAAGTCGATGGAATGGGGAGACGAAATTCCAATCGGAGTGTTCTTGAAGAACGAGACTGTCTCGACCTACGAAGAGAGAATTCACCAGAGAATCAAGACCTACTTCACAAGCCCCCCTGGCCTGCGTCGCATCGCCGATGCTCAAGGTCGTGCGAACGCGGACTTGAGTGCGTTCTTTGCGGAGTTGCAGGTCACGTAGAAGCGGTCAGCGAGGTCCACTTTTTTCTCGCCGCAGCTGGGACATCAGACCCCTGCCATGATTTCCCGGCTTAACCACCCGGTGGTCGGTCACCACAGCTTAGGGGCGGGCCTCTTGGTCCGCGTGCCGGGACCAAAACCCTACAGAAGTCGAAAAACTCCGGGGTTCGTCTCCGGCTCATGACTTCCTAACTTGCTTCTCTTTCCTCATTTCCATACCTTGACTCCGGCTTTTCGACGTCCTCTCTCACTACCGATCTAGAAGGAAACTTCGATGTTTTTGTCTCGCTCCAAGTTCGAAAGCGAATTCCAAGTCCGACCAGATGACCTCGACATGAACGCACACGTCCACAATAGCCGCTACTTCGATTACGTGCTGGCAGCACGCTATGATCAGATGTCGCGCTGCTACAGGATGCCAATGGAAGAATTTCTCAAGCTCGGATACGGCTGGGTCACGAAGACGGCTCACCTCGAATACAAGCGGGCGCTGGGGCTTGGCGAGCACTTCGTCGTACGGACGTGGATCGATGAGATCGTCAGCGACGGTGTGAAGGTTTCCTTTGAAATCTTCAAGAAGTCCAATGGGAAGCTGGTTTGTGATGGCTATTTTCACTATACGCTGATTAGTCTGAAAACTGGACGAGCCGAGAAGATTCCAGATTGGATTATTGAGAAGTATTCCATTTGAAACCAATGGCAAGGACAACCTACACGAACATCACTGAGTGGTCCGAGATACGAGTTGTCCGTCGAACTACAGAACTGGTTCCGCACCTCCTCACCGGTAACTCGATGACCCTCGGGATATCTTCAACTCTTCACTATCGACCACTCCCTAATGTCCGCGATCCACAATATAAGGAAGGGATCGACATGAACTCTTTCATCGCTGGCATACTCTTGATCGCTCTCGCAACCCTTACCGCCTGCCGGTCTCCGGAAACGCAAAAGAAAGAGAGTCCCCCGCCTGCGGGAGTAGTTTCCACATATCCCGGAGAACCAGCACACATGGAGCCAGTAACGACAAGCTCTGGACTGAAATACATCGACCTCGTCGAGGGCACGGGTGCATCCCCGCAGCCCGGCATGCAACTTACCGTACACTACTCCGGCTATTTACTCGACGGCAAGAAGTTCGATAGTTCCATCGACCGAAATGAGCCATTCGTTTTTGTCATCGGGCGAGGCAATGTGATCAAAGGATGGGATGAGGGTGTGATGACGATGAAAGTCGGCGGGAAAAGGGAGCTAATTATTCCACCCGACCTTGCTTACGGATCTCGAGCGATTGGAAATCTCATTCCGCCGAATTCTTTCCTTGTATTCGATGTGGAACTCCTGGGGGTCAAATAACTTCCAATCACAAAAGGAGTGGACTACATGAAAAAAACAATTTTCGGTGGCCTTTTAGGTGGAGTCATCTTACTCCTCTGGGGATTCCTTTCGTGGATGGTTCTACATTTCCACGACCCAACAGTGAAGAGAATTGCAAAGGAGGAGGATCTCCTTGCCGCTCTGCGTTCGAATTTAGACGCGAGGGGCGTATATGTTTTCCCCTCAACGCCCGCTGAAATCTCAGATAAGCCAGCCGAAGAGCGAGAGGCGGCTATGAATGCGTGGATGCAGAAGTATAGAAGCGGGCCCCTCGGCCTCATCGTCTATCGCCCTGAAGGGAGCGAACCATTCATGTTCAGCCAGATTCTCGTCGCCTTGATCGTGAATATCATCATCGCTCTTTTCGCTGCTTGGTTCCTTGCGCGGAGTACGGCCTACGGTTCGTCGTACTTAACACGAGTGGCCTTCTGCGGGATGCTTGGCATCTTCGCCTCGTTCGCCGTCCATCTCCCCTATTGGAATTGGATGTTTTTCCCGTTCGACTACACAACGGCAATGGTCGCCGATGGAGTGCTTGGCTGGGTACTGGCAGGACTTGGGATTGCTGCAATCGTGAGGCCGCCAAAGGTGGAGGCCGCCTGAGAACCAGATGTGCCCCGCGTTTCTTGAGCGTGCGCTAGAGGAATGCGGGGCTTCGAGACGGTTCGGATAATCGTTGACTGATGACCGAGGAAGAGTTTTCATGAAGATGGTCAAGGTCAAGAATTTCCCGAACAGAGCATTTGCGGAGCAGTCACAGCAGAGCCTTGAGGCAGAAGGCATTCCCTCGATGCTGCAATCTCCCGACGTCGGAATACTTGGAGCCGGCAGTAGCAGCAGCCTTCCTCAGGGAGTTAATTTGTATGTTGAAGAGACGCACGCTGGGAAAGCCCTCAGGTGCTGATGGCCCTGATCGATCACATCGAACCGGATAGTTGCGTTCAACTAGTCTTTCCTGCAGAGAAGAGAGGAACCCTCATTGTCGGAAGGGCCCGTCAGAGATCGATTTATCCTTTGATCTGGGAGGTGGTCCGGAAAATTCCGAGGGGCAAGGTGGCAACGTACGGGCAAATCGCAAGACTCGTCGGACTCGTTGGCCAAGGGCGTATGGTAGGCCATGCGCTCCGGAACCTCCCAGCCCGGTCAGATGTCCCCTGGCATCGCGTGATCAATTCACAGGGAAGAATATCGTTGCCCCGAGAAAAAGGTGCTTACTTTCAGCAGAAACAGCTTCTCGAACGGGAGGGGATCGTTTTCACTGGCATTCGGATTGATCTAGAAAAGTTTGGATGGCTCCGGACGTTTGAAAGGGGTAGAAAATGAAATTGTCGAGATACGCACTCGCTGCGTTGCTCCTCGCTTCCCACTGTCACTCCCAGACCTTTCAGTCCTTTCTCAACCGCGTCAGCTCCGCGCCCGAATCCCTTCGCACTGCAATCGTCGATAGCTTCATGGCCTCGGTGTCGTCCTTCCCGATGATCGAGCAGGATTCACTTGTACATTTCATGCTTCGAGGTCAGGCGACGAGCGTCACGGTTCCCTGTGATGCCAACGCGTGGGACCCCAACGGTTTCCCGATGACGAGGATTGCCGGGACTGATTTATGGTATTTCACGCTCGTAGTCGAGTCAGATGCCAGGCTGGACTACAAGTTTGTGCTCAATGGGAGTACGTGGATTCTTGACCCTCGAAACCCGAACACAATCACCGGCGGCTTCGGCCCAAATTCGGAACTGAAAATGCCGAGATATCCGGAAGCGCCAGAGGTGCGCTATTACCCTGATATTCCGCATGGGGCGCTGAGAGACACGGCGATCACTTCCACGCGCCTGGGCAACACGCGGACGATCCGGGTTTATACGCCTCCAGGCTACGAGTCATCGGCGGATAGCTTTGGCGTCGTCCTCTTTCATGATGGGCTTGAGTACATCTCACTCGCCCAGGCGAACAACGTCATCGACTATCTGACCTCCCGGAATCGCATCCAACCGATCATTGCGGTTTTTGTGCCTCCCGTGAATCGCGGTCCTGAATACGGTGGCAATCAGCAGGTTCCTTTCATGGCATTCATCAACGAGGAGTTGATGCCTTACATTGAGAGGCGCTACAGAACGAAGAGAAGCCCTTCCTTTCGAGCCGTGGTCGGGGCTTCCTTGGGCGGGAATATTTCCTTGCTGCTGGGATACCAATATCACAACATCTTCGGCAATGTCGCAGCACAATCGAGCGCGATCCCGAGCGGACTCTCAAATGCGTACGAAAACAGCCCGCGCCTCGATTTGAAACTGTATCTTGACCTCGGCACGTATGATATCCCCGCACTGATTCCTCAAGTGCGGCAGTTCATTCCGATCCTGCAAGTGAAGGGTTACTCGTACGTGTATCGAGAATATCACGAGGGACATAGCTGGGGCAACTGGCGCGCGCACATCGACGACGCATTGGAATTTTTCTTCGGTGCGCAGCCGACGAAAGTCAGGGAGGAGTCTAAGCCCGAGGGATTCCGACTGGAGCAGAACTACCCTAATCCCGTTAATCCCGTAACGAGAATTGAATACAGCCTTGGTCAACGAAGTCGGGTGAAAATTGAAGTGTTCGACCTTCTTGGTCGAAGAGTATCAACACTCGTGGATGATGACCAGTCCCCCGGGCCCCATCGAACCGAATGGAAACCGGAGGTTGCCTCGGGTGCGTATCTCTATCGACTTGAAGCCCTTTCGCTTGATGGAAGATCTCGATATTCGGATTCGAGAAAGATGCTTGTTCTCAGGTAATCCTACCAAGAATTCATTCGTCGCAATCATCGACTCCGTTGACTTTCACGGCATGAATTGGTAGTTTTGTATGGGATCGCGAAGTTTGATTTCATCAGAGCAATTTGACCGTCAAAAGTCGCTTCACAGTTCTCTCACTTCCATTTCTAGGGCTCTCGATTCCTGGACCAGATACCCCTATTCTCTCGCAGGTGCCCAACCCGAAGCCGAACCCCGAAGCGGTAGTCAGCGTTGACAAAGCTCGTTTCACTGTCCTGACCTCCCAACTCCTCAGACTGGAGTGGAGCGAAGATGGTCGCTTCGAGGATCGTCCTTCACTGGTGTTTATCAACCGTCTCCTTCCCGTTCCTTCGTTTAAGAAATCATCGGAAGGGGAGTGGCTCATCCTCGAGACTGATAAGCTTCGTCTGAAGTACAGGAAGGGAAGCGGGAAATTCTCGACCGAGAATCTCGAGATAGCGTTTAACCTGAACGGTCGGTCGCTCCTCTGGCGACCTGGAACTCCAGACACAGGTAACCTCAAGGGCACAATCCGCACCCTAGACGGCGTGAAAGGAGAGACTGAGCTAGAGCGCGGCTTGCTTTCTCGTGACGGCTGGGTTCTCATCGACGACAGCAATCGTCCGCTGTTCGATGATAGTGACTGGCCGTGGGTAATTCCTCGACCCAAAGGCCCGAGACAGGACTGGTACTTCTTCGGATATGGACATGAATACAACAGGGCCCTTGCGGATTTTGTAACAGTGGCCGGTAGGATTCCGATGCCGCCGCGCTTTGCCTTCGGAGCGTGGTGGTCCCGCTATTGGGCTTACACGGATGTGGAGCTAAAAGAGTTGGTACACGAGTTCGAGGCCCACGACGTTCCCCTCGACGTTCTCGTTGTTGACATGGATTGGCATCAGACCTTTAAGCTGCGGTGGGCCAAGCAACCTCGAGATCAGGCAGGCCAGCCACTTGGATGGACCGGCTACACGTGGGATCGGAACTACTTTCCCGATCCAGAAGGTTTCCTTCAGTGGTGCAAGGACAAAGGGCTGAAAGTGACTTTGAATCTCCATCCGGCTTCTGGTATACAGCCACACGAAGAAAAATATCCGGAGATGGCGAGGGCGATGGGTATCGATCCGGGAACAAAGCGCTACGTCCCTTTCGATATCGTCGACAAGAAGTTTGCATCGAATTTTCTCAACATCGTTCTCCGCCCTCTCGAGAAGCAGGGCGTAGATTTCTGGTGGCTCGACTGGCAGCAGTGGAGTTCGACGAGAATTCCCGGTGTCACCCCGACGTGGTGGTTGAACTATGTCTTCTTCACTGACATGGAGCGACAAGGTCGGATGCGGCCACTCATCATGCACCGTTGGGGAGGATTGGGCAATCATCGTTATCAAATCGGCTTCTCTGGAGACGCCTTCACCGAGTGGGAGACTCTTGACTTTGAATCCTACTTCACCGCCACAGCGGCGAACGTTGGCTTCGGGTACTGGAGCCATGATATCGGGGGACATCAGCCCGGACCGATCACGCCTGAACTCTACACCCGGTGGATCCAGTTCGGTGCCTTCAGTCCAATCCTCCGAACACACACGACAAAACATCCCGAGGCAGAGCGCCGAATTTGGGCCTACCCGAACGAGTATGCTTCTGTGATGCGAGAAGCGTTCTTGCTTCGTTACTCGCTTCTCCCATACATCTATACGGCAGCTCGAGAGGCGTATGATCATGGCATCTCGATTTGCCATCCGATGTACTACGACTATCCGGAGGCGGAGGAGGCCTATAAGTTCAGGAGTCAGTACATGTTCGGAGGCGAGATGTTCGTCGCGCCGATTGCAAGCCCCCTAGATACGACTAACATGCTTGCGGCGAAATCGGTCTGGATACCACCAGGCGAGTGGATCGAGTGGTATTCGGGCACAAGGCTGAGAGGACCGAAGGTTGTCGAGAGGAGATTTGCTCTTGATGAAATTCCGATCTATGTCAAAGCAGGCTCGATCATTCCTATGCAGCCGAAGATGAAGAACACCTCGGAGAAACCGCTCGAGTCGATGATTCTCACAATTTTCCCCGGCGAATCAGGGATTGCTCAAGTCTATGATGACGATGGGATCTCTTCTGGCTATCAGAAAGGTGAATGTGCTTGGACCACCGTACGGCAGACTCGGCTTGATTCACGAACGATGAAGGTTCAAATCTCACCGACGGAGGGAAATTTTCCGGGAATGTTAATGGAGAGATCGTACGAATTGAGACTGCCGAACTCGTGGCCTCCGGAGAAGGTAATCTGTAATGGGAACGAGATTGGTTACTCCGGCCACGGCGCATCCACAGGCTGGGAGTACGACGGTTCAAAACTGACGACGATAATCCGGCTTCCGAAAATCAAGGTGACTGATGCAACTGAAGTTACAATTGCGTCGACTCTTGAAGCCGGAGGCCATCTCGTTCTGCTCGATGGTGTACCGGGGAAGCTCGCAAGGCTCCGCCGTGTCAGGGATTTATTAAACACTGAATGGCCGAAGGAGTGGTCGCCAGATATTCTGATAAAGGCGTTGCAGACGGGAAATCGCATTAGTCTAAATCCAAAATCAGCGAAGGACGAATTGCAGGAGTTTCATCGGCTCCTGCCGGAGGTAGTCAATCATATTTCCAAAATGGAAGTCAGAAAACGCGTCCTCTCCCGAGCACTTGCACATCTCGATGACGTTATGAATAAGGAAGAGATTCGATGATGGAAGGAAAGAAGATAGAGACTAGAATAGAAAAAGATTCGCTAGGTGAGCGCCATATTCCCGTCGATGCTTACTACGGCGTGCAGACGCACCGGGCGCTGGAGAATTTTCCGATCAGTGGGTTGAGGCCAAAGCCCGCTTTCGTAGAAGCGACAGTGCACATCAAGAAAGCAGCAGCAATTGTCAACAAGTCGCTCAAACTCTTGGAAGCGAAGAAGGCCAATGCAATTGTTCGGGCAGCGAATGAGATCCTTGCTGGAAAGCTACGTGAATGGTTCGTTGTCGATGTCTATCAGGCGGGCGCCGGAACTTCTCACAACATGAACGCGAACGAAGTCATCGCAAATCGTGCCATTGAGATCTTGGGAGGAAAGAAAGGAGACTACTCCATTCTTCATCCAAACGATCACGTGAACATGGCCCAGTCGACAAACGACGTTATCCCCACGGCGATTCGTATCAGCGCCTTGATGATGGTACGGGAACTACTTCCATCTTTGCAAAAGCTCATCAAGGCCTTCGCTGGCAAGGCCCGAGAATTTGATCGTGTCCTGAAGTCCGCGCGTACTCATCTTCAGGATGCGGTCCCCATGAGACTGGGTCAAGAATTCGGCGGCTACGCGGTGAATCTCAGGAAGCAGCGACAAGCAATTGAAGCTGCCGCGGAAAGTTGCAAGGAGTTGGGGATTGGTGGAACCGCGACAGGGACGGGATTAAACGCGCATCCGAAGTATCGGGAGATGATGGTGAGGCAGCTCTCTCGGCAGCTGCGCTTCGACTTCAAAATGGCCGATGATTACTTTGAGGCCATGCAGAGCCTCCGACCGATGGTGGAGCTCTCTGGAGCGCTTCGGAATCTTGCCCAGGACTTGATTCGAATCGCCAACGACCTACGCCTCCTGAGTTCTGGCCCCAAGACTGGACTCGCGGAAATCAACCTTCCAGCTGTACAGCCTGGCTCCTCAATTATGCCGGGCAAGGTGAACCCGGTAATGGCGGAGATGCTTGACATGGCTTGCTTTCAGGTGATAGGCTGTGATACGACGATTCTGATGGCCGCACAGGCCGGTCAGCTTGAACTCAATGTGATGATGCCCGTCGTTTCATGGAACCTTCTTCATGAGATCGAAATCCTGAAGACTTCCACACAGGTCTTTGCAGAGTTATGCGTGAAGGGAATCACAGCGAACGAGGACACTTGCCGCAGATACGCCGAGGGGAGTATGAGTATCGTCACGGTTCTCAATCCTCACATCGGCTATGCGAAGGCTGCGGAGATTGCGGAGGAGTATCTTCGATCAGGAAAATCCATTCGGTCCTTGGTTCTGGAAAAAGGCTGGCTAACCGCAGAGCAACTTGACAGGATTCTCGACCTACGCAAAATGACAGAGCCGGGAATACGTGGCTTGGGAGAAGCCTGATGCTGGATTTGAGAATGGGACGTGGCCTATGGCTGTTTGAGCCGACAGGTACCGTATAGGTTTTGAAATCCGGGATACGAGAGATCGGATTTGAGATATGGACATAAGATTCATACCCTAAGATATAGCACCTAGAATGGAGGAGGAGAAGAATACTTTGGGAAGGAGATAACCAATGGAAAACTTCAAGAACAGCATACTCGAACTGGTGGTGGAAACATCGTCGAATCTTCCACCGGATGTGAGAAGAGCAATTCAGTGGGCAATGGAAAAGGAAAAGAAGGGGACTCCAACAGCCTTAGCGCTGCAGGCGATTGCCCTCAATATCGACATGGCATGCGAAAAAGTTGGACCGATTTGCCAGGATACCGGAATGCCGACATTCGAGATTAGGGCGCCCGTAGGAGCAAATCAGATCCTTATGCGGAAGCAAATCGAAGAGGCAATCTCGGAAGCGACAAAGCTGGGCAAGCTTCGGCCGAATGCCGTGGATTCGCTTACAGGGAAGAACAGTGGCAACAATCTGGGTGTAGGAGCTCCGATCGTCCACTTCGAACAATGGGAGAAAAACGATATCGAAGTCCGCCTCATTTTGATAGGTGGAGGGTGCGAGAATATGAACATCCAGTACTCCTTGCCCTGCGACCTCCCCAACCTAGGCCAGGCTGACCGTAACCTCGACGGCGTCCGAAAGTGCATCATGCATGCTGTGTGGCAGGCGCAAGGCTACGGGTGCAGCATCGGGGCGATAGGTGTTGCCATCGGTGGCGACCGCTCCTCAGGTTACCACTATGCAAAGCAGCAACTCTTCCGGACACTCGATGACATCAATCCAAATCCAGAACTTGCAAAGCTCGAAAACTACACCTTGGAGAATGCAAACAAGCTAGGCGTCGGGACGATGGGCTTTGGTGGGGTAGCCACACTCATTGGATGCAAGATCGGGTCTTACCATCGGTTGCCAGCTAGTTTCTTCGTTACCGTCGCCTATGAGTGCTGGGCATTTCGTCGACTGGGAGTTGTGCTTGATGCACAGACCGGAAAGATCAAGCAGTGGCTTTACAAAGACGATACGCCGACGATCCGCATGGCGAAGGAGAAGGGGCTGCCGCTAACCGGCAGAGAGGTTTCCCTCACGACGCCCATATCCGAAGAACAGATTCGCAGTTTGCGAGTTGGAGATGTTGTCCTCCTGAATGGCGTTCTTCACACAGGTCGCGATGCGTTGCATCACCATCTTCTGTCACACGATTCGCCCGTCGATCTGCACGGTGCAGTCATCTATCACTGTGGTCCGGTTGCTCTGCGCGATGGAGAGAAATGGAAGATCAACGCTGCTGGTCCTACGACAAGTAGCCGGGAGGAACCGTATCAGGCCGACGTCATCAGGAAATTCGGTGTCCGGGCAGTGATCGGGAAAGGAGGGATGGGTCCAAGAACGCTTGCTGCGCTCAAGGACCATGGTGCGGTGTACCTAAACGCAATTGGGGGAGCGGCTCAATACTATGCGAGTTGCATCGTGGACGTCGAGGGAGTGGATTTCCTCGAGTTCGGTGTGCCAGAGGCGATGTGGCATCTCAAAGTCAGAGACTTCCCGGCAATCGTAACGATGGACGCGCATGGCAATAGCCTCCATGCTGATATTGAGAAAGCTTCTGCGCAGGAGTTGGCGAAGCTCGCCGAATCGGTGCGGGAAAACTCTTGAGAGTAGATGAACCGTGGAATAGAGAAGTTTAGAAGTTGCTTGAAATTTTCATTCACCTCAGATCATTTCTTCAATCTGCAGCTGTCGGTGTGTCGTACCATCAACGCCTGTAGCTCGGGAGTAGAGTTGGGGATGGTAGACGCATGGGCCACGGTCATGGACAGTCAGCGGGCACATATGCCCTTCGGCCCTGCGGACGGGACAGGCCTTCACCTTCGATGGATTCTTTAGCTGGAAAGTCCTTCACGGGGGTGAAAATGCGACGAAGACAATTTCAGTCCAAGAGCTGGCACTCATTACCGAGACAGGCGCCGAAAAAGCCTTATCCCGCCGCAGGAGGAACTAATTCTCGTCCCCTCAAAGTGGCTCCAGACAGAATCATTTCAGTCCGAAAGCCTTCTCAGCCTTTGAAACATCCTTCTTATCGACCCAGATAAAGGACCCGTACTTCCCGGCCACCGAGATTGCGTCGATTGCCGTGATGTTGATTCCCGAATTGGCTAATGCTTCGAGTGTGGGAAGCAGAGCCCCAGTCCGATCGGCCCCCTTCACGAGGAATCCCCAGCCCTCGTCAGCCAGTAGACCGGAAGTCTTCCATGCGTAACGGAGTCTGGCGGGATTCTTTGGCACGACGTAAACCTGGGCCTTTCCTGCCGTTGTCCCGAATCCCCACAAACCCACTAAGCCGATGTCCTTCTCTTTCAGATCCCGCATGATCTTCAGGAGAGCCCCCGGCTTGTCTTTGACGTTTGCGAGGAAGTACTTCACGCGTTCGGCGTTTGCCATAGTCTCCTCCTTGTCTCTAAGCGAGACTCGAAATAGTGATGGACTGGATGTGTCGGGTGGGTGCATATATATAATTCATTCCTAAATCAAATGCAAACCCATTACAAAATGAACGGAGTTTGTTTCCCGTTGCTAGGCGTGGAGGACGCCGCGCCGGAAAAGATATTGTCTGGAATAGGAAATTTTAGTATATTGAAACGCAGTCGTAGCGGGATGACGCTCGGGCAGGGGAAAAGGAGCGCGAGGAATATACCCGAGTCCGCCGGGGCTCTGGACCGCGATGGCCGTGCTGGTGTAGCTCAATGGTAGAGCAGTGGTTTCGTAAACCACAGGTTATCGGTTCGAGTCCGATCGCCAGCTCGAATTCTGAGTAACGCGAAGGCCTATTTTGGGGGTCCGAACTTTCGATTCGTCAGCCATTTAGAATTAAAGGAGATCAGTGAACGTAGGAACAATCGTTCAGGTTATTGGACCAGCTGTTGATGTCGATTTCTCCGGAGGAAAACTCCCTGCAATCCTCCATGCCCTCCGAGTTCCGAGAAAAAACCTTGATGGAGTAGAGGAAGATCTCATTTTAGAAGTGCAGCAGCATCTTGGAGAAGATCGGGTCCGAGCTGTTGCAATGGACTCAACCGATGGTCTGGTTCGCGGGATGAAGGTCTACGATACCGGCGACTTCATCAAGGTGCCTGTCGGACCCCAAGTCCTCGGGCGCCTCTTAAATGTTGTAGGCAAACCGATCGACGGGTTGGACAATTTTCAACCTACGAAGTACTATCCGATTCACCGTCCTGCACCTCCATTTGATGAGCTGAGTACGAAACGTGAGATGTTCGAGACGGGCATCAAAGTGATCGACCTGATCGAACCGTACACGAAAGGTGGGAAGACGGGCCTCTTTGGCGGTGCGGGCGTCGGAAAGACGGTCATCATCCAGGAGCTAATCCACAATATTGCGACGCATCACGGCGGGTATTCCGTCTTCGGCGGCGTTGGCGAGCGGACACGGGAAGGAAATGATCTGTGGCTGGAGATGAAGCACTCAGGAGTCCTAGAGAAGACTGCGCTGGTGTTTGGCCAGATGAATGAACCGCCAGGGGCACGCCAACGAGTTGGCCTGAGTGCGCTGACGATTGCTGAGTACTTCCGTGATGAAGAAGGTAAAGATGTTCTCTTCTTCATCGACAACATTTTCCGGTTTGTCCAGGCCGGGTCGGAAGTCTCCGCACTTCTCGGGCGAATGCCTTCAGCAGTGGGATACCAACCAACCCTGGGCACAGAGATGGGCGAACTGCAGGAGCGGATTACTTCGACGAAGAAGGGTTCGATCACTTCAGTTCAAGCGATCTACGTGCCAGCAGATGACCTTACGGATCCCGCGCCCGCCACAACCTTCAGTCATCTCGACGCGACGACCGTGCTTAGCCGCCAGATCGTGGAGCTTGGCATCTACCCCGCAGTGGATCCGCTCGACTCAACCTCGCGGATTCTTGATCCTGCCGTGGTGGGTGAGGAGCATTACTACGTGGCGAAGCGTGTAAAGGAAATTTTGCAAACGTACAAAGACCTTCAGGATGTAATCAATATCTTGGGGATGGACGAACTATCTGATGAAGATAAGCTCACCGTGATGCGCGCGCGAAAGATCCAGAAATTTCTCTCCCAGCCTTTCTTCGTCGCGGAGGCATTCACAGGGACGGGCGGGCGGTACGTTAAGCTGGAAGATACGATCAAAGGGTTCAAAGCCATCATCGAAGGGGAGTGCGATGACCTGCCGGAGAACGCGTTCTATATGACCGGCACGCTTGACGAGGTCTTCGAGAAGGCAAAGAAACTCCGCGAAGAATAGAGGGCGAGGCAGTCTACATTCACCATTGCCAGAGAAACAGTTTAGACTAGAGATCGTCACCCCGACGAAGGTTGTATTCAACGACTTCGTAGTGAGCTTCACCGCTCCCGGAACATTAGGGTCGTTTCAAGTGCTCTATAACCATGCCCCGCTTCTCAGCTCGATCGGAATCGGTGAAGTAAAGCTCGTTGATAAGAAGGGCCAGACTGCGCGTTATGCGACGAGCGGAGGTTTCGTCGAAGTCAGAGAAAACAAGGCAATGATTCTTGCAGAGACCGCTGAGCGTTCTGATGAAATCGACGTTGCTCGGGCCGAAGCGGCACGGGATCGCGCCCTGAAGCGACTGCAAGAAAGAAAGAGCGATACGGACGTATTGCGCGCTCGGGCTGCGCTCGCACGCGCCCTGAACCGCCTGAGAATCGCAGGGAGCTGAGTGAGCCGACTATGTGAGAAAAGCCCACTCCATGTTCGACATGACGGTGGGCTTTTTTACACAACAGCTTCGTTGACATTCTTTCGTCTAAACAGTATATTGGCGGCGAATGATCAGGCCCCTGAATTTGAACACACATCGTGAGGCTGTGAAGGCCGAGCCGCCGATGCAAGCGAGGGAGAAGGCTCTTCGAGCAACCCGCGCGGAGATCAATCTCGAAGCGATTCAGTATAATCTCAATCAGGTGCGCCGCAAACTGGGAGTCGGCGTGCGGATTCTCGCTGTCGTGAAAGCGAACGCCTACGGCCACGGGATTGCAAAAACATCTCAAGCCCTTGTCGACGCAGGAACGGACTACCTCGGCGTGGCGAATGTCGACGAGGGGATCCTGCTGCGCGAAAAGGGCATTGTGAATCCCATCCTCGTGTTTACTCCGCCATTCCCTCACGAAGCAAAGTTGATCCTCGAGTTCGACCTCACTGCAACGGTCTTCACAATTGACCTTGCCCGACAGCTTGACTCCCTGAGTTCCGTCCGAACGAAACCTGCGCTCGTTCACGTGAAGATCGATACAGGCATGGGTCGGCTCGGGATCGACTACCGGGAAAGCGTCGAGTTTGTTCGGTCTGTTTCCGCATTTCGGTACTTGAAGATTGAAGGCCTCTATACCCACTTTGCGACTGCGGAACAATCGGACAAGAGTTATGCGAAGCTACAGCTACATCGATTTCATGATGTGATTAGCTCACTGCAAAATAGCGGGGTAAGTGTCCCTCTGGTGCATTGCGCCAACAGCGCAGCGATCCTTGATCTTCGAGAATCATATTACAATATGGTCAGACCGGGGATCATGTTGTACGGTTACTATCCCTCGCACGAGACGAGTGAAAGCGTGCCTTTACGAACCGCTCTTTCCCTGCGATCGAGGATTGGCTTTGTGAAGCACGTAGATGCTGGAACGAGCATCAGCTACGGCAGAAGGTACATCACGACGAGCAAAACGACGATCGCATCCGTTCCCATCGGGTATGCAGACGGACTTAGCCGTCATTTGACGAACAAAGGCGAGGCCATTGTAAAAGGGAAGCGGGTACCGATTGTTGGGACAATTTGCATGGACCATGTCATGCTGGACGTCGGTTCGGTCGATGTGAAGCCCGGAGATGATGTAACGTTTATCGGTACCGATGGGGGTGAAACAATCTCGGCTTGGGAGATCGCGGATAAACTTGAGACAATTCCCTATGAAGTTTGCTGCGGGATCTCTACTCGAGTTCCGCGGATTTATCTCTGACGACAATGAGAGGATGATAGGCACATGGCGAATGTCTTTGCAGTAATCATGGCGGGTGGTGTCGGCGCTCGATTCTGGCCGAGGAGCCGAGAGAAAATGCCAAAGCAGCTTCTCGAGATCGTTGGGCCGGGGACGATGATTCAAAACACAGTGAAAAGGCTTGACGGTCTCTCAGATCCGAGGCAGATTTTCATCGTGACAAACAAACTCCAGAAGGCTGCCGTCATTAAACAACTCCCTTCCGTTCCTCCTCAGAATGTCCTCGCTGAACCCGTTTCCCGCAACACCGCGCCGTGCATCGGTCTGGCTGCTCTCTACATTAATCGACTCGATCCGAAGGCGGTCGTCCTAACCCTTCCTGCAGACCACACGGTGGAGGATGTCAAAGAGTTTCAGCGAGTCCTCAAGCTCGCGATCGAGGTTGCAGCGGACTCAGGCTCGCCCGTCACTGTCGGGATTGAGCCAAAGTGGCCTGAAACGGGCTACGGCTACATCCAGTTTGTGGACGAGAAAGATGAAAGCAACAAGTATTTTTCCCAGGGTGTCTACAGAGTGAAGACGTTCGCTGAGAAGCCAATCCTGGAGACGGCTGAGAAATTTCTCGCCAGCGGGGATTTCCTGTGGAACAGCGGAATGTTTGTCTGGCGTGTCGATGTGATACTTGATCTGCTGAAGACACTGCTCCCGGAACTCCATGAGGGGTTGATGAAGCTTGATGCGGTCCTCGGAACCGACAAATTCACGAGTACGCTGGAGTACGTGTATGGGGTGGTTCGCCCGATCTCCATTGACTATGGAATCATGGAGAAGGCCCAGAATGTTTTTGTGATCAAAGGAGAGTTTGGATGGAGCGACGTGGGATCGTGGGATGAAGTGTACCGAATCTCGACCAAAGATGAGAATGGAAACTGCATGAGCGGCAATGTCTTCCTCAAAGACACGACGAATTCTCTGATCTACTCCAATGATAGGCTTGTTGCCACAATTGGGTTGGACGATGTCATCGTCATTAATACAGAAGACGCTGTCCTCGTTTGCCGAAAGGGAAAGTCACAGGAGGTGAAAGAGATTGTCGATCAACTAAAACGCCGGCAGTTCAACGAATACCTCTAATCGCTGCGACGGATGAAAACCTTTTTTCCAACCCCTCTAATATTCTCGCTCGTTGCGATGGGCTGTGCCGCCGCACCCCGATTTGTCATACACGAGAGAACAGTGGTCTCCGAATCCCCCTCCTCGTATGTCGAAGAGGGCATCGCCTCTTACTACGCTGACGACTTTCACGGACAACGAACCTCCAGCGGCGAAGTCTTCGACATGAACGAGCTCACGGCGGCGCACCAGACCCTTCCTTTTGGAACTATCGCGAAGGTGACGAACAAAGTGAATGGGCTCAGCGTAATCGTTCGGATTAACGACCGTGGTCCTTTCCTGAAGAATCGCGTGATCGACCTTTCGCGCGCCGCGGCAGAGAAGATCGGAATGATCGGACCGGGTACCGCAGAGGTACGTGTCGAGGTCCTCGAGTGGGGATCAGGTAAATAGAGGACCGCAAATGGGCCGTCGAGTGATCACGGAACGAACTATCCTTGAAGCCCATGAGCGCGGGCAGAAAACCATTGCGATAGATCCGTCTTCGTTGATTACAGCAGCTGCCCAGGACCGAGCCGACTCGCGGTGTCGGGCAGTTCGGGCGAGTCGCAGCAGCAAGCACAAAGGGTTCCATCGGCGGCCTCCTCACACAAGAACAATTCCGTGGCGCTTGGCAGCGATCATGGCGGATATCAACTGAAGGAAGCCTTGAAGAAGTACATCTCCGAGCTTGGCTACCGGGTGATCGATGTCGGGACGAATTCTGAGGAGCCGTGTGATTATCCGGACTTTGCGTATGCCGTTGCAAGTTTGGTCTCGAAGGGCGAGGCCTGGCGCGGAATCATGGTGGATGGTGCGGGGATTGGTTCCTCAATCGTTGCGAACAAAGTCCCGAATGTGCGCGCCGTTTGTTGTGAGAACGAGTTTGTTGCCCGCAACAGTCGCGAGCACAACGATGCAAATGTGTTGACACTCGGCAGCCGCGTCGTGGGGAGTGAACTCGCGAAAGAAATCGTCAAAGTATGGTTGGCCACGTGGTTTGGGGGTGGAAGACACAAGAAACGGGTGGACAAGATCAGTGATATTGAGCAAAAGTTCTCTAAGAAAGTCTGACAAATCTTAAGACCCCGGGATTCCTGAACGTCATCGGCACTGTGTGACTCCTTCTTCAATTCTCCTGAAGTCTGGTCTCTTTTTCCTGATCTCCCTTCTCGTTCAACCAAACCCGAGTCTCGCACAAGGTGATCCCTCCAATATCGATGTATCCCTCTTCAGAACGATCAATAACAATCGGTCGCCATTCCTGGATGATTTTGTAAGCACCAACAACGACGTTGTCTATCCGCTTGCTGTTAGTATTCCGATCGGGTTTGTCTGTTATGGAATAATCACGAGCAGGGGACAGGAGAGGGAGACGGGCATTCTCCTTGCTTGCTCTGAAGTCCTTTCGGCTGGAGCGGGGTACGCTTTGAAGAAGATTGTGAAGCGAGATAGGCCGTACCAAACGTTGGAAAACGTTCATCTTGTCAACGGACCCTCTCGTGATCCTTACTCGTTTCCGTCGGGACATTCGGCAGCTGCATTTGCACTGGCGACGACGTTGTCGCTGAGATACAAGGAGCCCTACGTCTACGTTCCCTTATATCTGTGGGCATTCCTTGTGGCACATGGGCGAGTGTACTTGGGAGTACATTACCCGAGCGATGTTCTAGCTGGCGGATTCATTGGATCCGGGAGCGCTGTCGCCGTTCACCTTCTGGAGGAGAAGATCCTGAAGCTGGAGAAAAAAATCCTGGGCAGAGCCGATGGGAAGCCCGAGTCAACAGTACCGAATTTTCTCTTCGTTCCGTTGAGAGATGGTGTTCGCCTTACGAATTCTAACTCTCAGGGGTTTCAATCTCAAGGTTGGTCGAATTTGTAGCCCTGTCTCAGGGCAGGAAAACAGCGGCCGAAACCACAGTGGTCCAGAGCCCGTTTTTGTCCCCTTCAGCTGACTGTGTCACATTGAAAGTCTTAACAATCTTTCCGCTCATCTTGTAGAGTTGTTCTCGCTCATCCCATCCCGTTCCTGGATCGAACTCCACCCCCAGCGTAGTAGCCAACATGGTCGCCGCGAGATCTTCTGCATAGTCTCCTGCTTTTTCATCCGTCTCACCGAAGGGATGGTGCTCAGAGAGATACCCGTATTGTAGCTGGTCCGCTGGCTGTGCCACGCCTAAGGAGGCGGCGATAAGCCGGTTAGGCTCGTTTGTAGCGTTCCGTGCCATCACAACAAATGTGATCTGTCCCGGCTGCAGGAGCTTTAATCCTTCCTCCCTCGAGATCCTCTTGCATCCGGGCGGATAGATACTGGACACGGTGACGATGTTGCATATCTCGATGCCAGCGTTCCGCAGAGCCAGCTCAAAGGATTGTAGGTAGTCTTTATGCCTACCCACTCCTTTAGTGAAGAATACTTTTGTCGGTACGTACACCGTTCTCCTCCTATTTGTTTATGATTCTTAGAAATCTTCTTTTGCCGACCTTGAGAATTCTTTCCTTTTCCAGAGAGACGCTGAAATCGAGGGTCGTGACTCTCACTCCATCAACGCTGACACCACCCTGCTGGATCAACCGACGAGCATCGCTATTCGATGAGGCCAACTTTGTCACGGTGAGCAGCTCGATGATCGGAATCCTTCCGTTTTCAGCATGAATAGTAAAGGAATCTATATCCTCAGGGACCTCTTTTTCCACAAAGATTTTGTCAAACTCCTCCTCTGCCTTTCGCGCGGCCTCTTCATTGTAGTAAAGCGTGACAAGCTCCCGTGCAAGTCGCCGCTTCAGATCCCGTGGGTTGATGCTCTTGTCCTCAAGTTGCTTCTGGATTTTCCGGAGGTCTTCGTCGGCGACGTTGGTTGTCAGGAGGAAGTAATCATAAATGAGGTGGTCGGGGATTGAAAGTGTCTTCCCGTAGATCTGCTGCGGCGGTTCTGTAATCCCGATATAATTGTCCAATGACTTACTCATTTTCTCCATGCCGTCCGTGCCGGTGAGAATCGGCATCGTCAAAGCTACTTGTGGCTCTTGACCAAACTCGCGCTGGATATCGCGTCCGACTAAGAGATTGAACTTCTGATCCGTTCCTCCCAACTCTACATCTGCTCTGATGGCAACCGAGTCCATTGCCTGTGCCAGCGGATACAGCAGCTCGTGAATGCTGATCGGATCACCGGACTTGTACCGCTCGGAGAAGTCGTCGCGTTCGAGAATTCGCGCCACGGTGTACTTGCTGGCCAGCTGAATGACCTGCTCAAAATCCATCTTCGCCAGCCATTCAGAATTGTAAAGCATCTTCACCTTCTTGGTGGAAAGGATTTTTGTAGCCTGCTCAAAATAGGTTTGCCCGTTTTTCCGTGTTTCTTCGAGACTGAGGGGAGGTCTGGTCTTGCTTCGGCCAGAAGGATCGCCAATCATGCCGGTGAAGTCACCAACGATCAGGATTGCCTGATGGCCGAGATCCTGAAACTGTCGAAGCTTTCGCAGAACGACGGAGTGGCCGAGGTGGAGGTCGGGGCGGCTGGGATCGCAGCCGAGTTTGATGTTCAGGGGGGTCTCGGTGACAATCGACCGCTCGATTTTTCGGACGAGGTCTTCTTCAGGGATGATCTCGGCGACTCCGCGCCGGATGACATCCATTTGCTCTTCGAGTCTTGGGAACAACTTTTCCTGTGGTGATCAGTTAGTCAATGAGGATTGTTCCTCAGAAGGAATCACTCAGCTGCCTATGCCCCTCTCCAATTCTCGTTGCATCTCTCTTCGTCGAATCGATTCGCGCTTGTCGTAGGCTCGCTTTCCTCTTGCCAGTGCCAGCTCGACTTTTGCAATCCCGTTCTTGAAATATACGCGAAGAGGTATCAACGTTAGACCTTTTTCAGAAATTCTTCCAACCAGCCGACGTATCTCTTTCTTATGGAGGAGGAGCTTCCGTTCACGGGTAGGGTCATGGGATTCGATGGAGGAATGTTCGTAAGGGCTGATATGCATCCCAACTAACCAGACCTCACCGTTTCTTACGGTCGCATAGCTCTCTTGCAAACTCGCCTTTCCCTGTCGCAGTGACTTGACTTCTGTTCCCTTTAACGCGATGCCCGTCTCGTAGGTTTCGAGGAGATGAAACTCGTGCCGTGCCTTGCGGTTCGTCGCGACCACTTTCTCTCCGTCAATCTTGTTCTCCGTCATCACGGCGTCCCTCAATTGTGCGGCGTTATAATAATCATTTCGATGAAAAAAATCAATTGAACGAGTCTTTTTTCCTGTGACGTGGTACCGATGTCTTGGTGCACGCACGTTCGTTCGTTGACTTTTACTCCTCTATTGTCTATATTCTCTTCGCGTTGCCGAAGCTCGCAGGCGCATCTCCTGATCTTCACGCTCTCAACTTCAACGCTCGTCTTGGATGGCTGAAAAGAACTTCGATGTGGCAATCATCGGCGGCGGACCCGGCGGCTACGTTGCAGCAATCAGAGCAGCTCAGCTGGGGCTCCGCACTGTCGTTGTGGAGAGGGATCGGCTCGGCGGGATCTGCTTGAACTGGGGTTGCATCCCTACGAAGGCGCTTCTCAAAAATGCCGAAATCTATACGCTTTTCAAGAATTCGAACAATTGGGGAATCTCCTGTGACAACCTCAGATTCGATTTCGGCAAGATCATCCAGCGGAGCCGGGAGGTTTCTGGCCGTCTTTCGAAAGGAGTGGAGTATCTCTTCCGAAAGAACAAGGTCGAGCACATCGCCGGGAGCGGAAGGTTGGTCGGGAAGCAGCGGGTCGCCGTGTTCCGAGATGCAACGAGTGTGGAAGAGATTCAGGCGAGCCACATTATCCTTGCAACGGGGGGGAGACCTCGTTCAATTCCCGGGGTTACAATCGATGGCAAGGTTGTGATTTCGAGTACAGAAGCAATGCTGCTCCGTGAACCACCGAAGTCAATGCTGATCATCGGCGCAGGTGCCTTCTGAGTGGAGTTTGCTTACTTCTACAATGCTTTTGGAACGAAAGTAACGATGCTTGAACTGTTGCCCAACATTCTTCCGATGGAGGACAAAGAAATCACCAAGGCGCTGGAGGGGATCCTGAAGAAGAGCGGGATTGAAATCTATACCGATTCCAAAGTGGAACAAGTGGCCGCGTCCAAAGGGGCTGCTGTCACGGTTTCTGGAAAAGAGGGAAAGAAGGAGCTATGGGCAGATGTGGCTTTGATGGCGGTGGGGATCCAGGGAAACATCGAGAATCTGGGGCTTGAGGAGCTTGGGGTCGGGGTGAAGCGAAACTTCATAGAAGTGGATGAGCTGTATCGAACAAACGTTGATGGCATCTACGCCATCGGAGACGTGATTGGTCCACCCCTGCTTGCGCATGTCGCTTCAGCGGAGGGGGTGCTCTGTGTTGAAGCAATCGCAGGGAGGACGGTGGAGCCGTTGAACTACGACAATATTCCAAGCTGCATATACTGTCAACCACAGGTGGCGAGCATTGGATTGACGGAAGAAAAGGCGAGGGAACTCGGGAAGGAGATCAGGATTGGTAGATTTCCCTTCCGAGCAAGCGGGAAGTCCTTGGCCATTGGGGAGACCGAAGGTTTTGTGAAACTGATTTTTGATGCAAAGTACGGAGAGCTACTCGGTGCCCACATTCTCGGCTCCGAGGCGACAGAGATGATCGCAGAGGTGGGGATCGCGAAATCGCTGGAGTCGACAGCACATCAGATCGCGAAGACGGTTCATGCTCATCCGACGCTCGCGGAGTCGATTATGGAAGCCGCCGCGGATGCGTATGGGGAGGCGGTAAACATTTGAAAACCTTCGAATCCGTTGAAAAAGACATCCTTGTCTGTAACCTGGGTCGCACACGGTTTGCAGACGTCTGGGACCTGCAGCAACAGCTCTTCCAGCTACGCGTGGATGGGAAAATTCCCAACGTTCTACTCCTGACAGAACATGAGAACGTCTACACGATTGGGAAAACCGGAAGGGATGATCATCTTCTTGCGCCGCGAGAATTCCTGCGGGAGAAGGATGCCGAGGTTTTCAACATCGATCGCGGCGGTGACATCACATATCATGGTCCGGGACAGCTCGTCGTCTATCCAATTCTCAATCTCCAAGATTTCTACCTTGACGTGCATCGATACCTTCGCGACCTAGAAGAAGTCATTATTCTCGCTCTTCAACCATACGGAGTTCGCGGTGAGCGAGATCCTCAGTACACCGGAGTATGGGTAGGCGGGAAGAAAATTGCGGCGATCGGTGTGAAAGTAAGTCGCTGGGTGACGATGCACGGATTGGCCATAAATGTGACGACCGACCTCAGTTATTTTGACTGGATAATCCCGTGCGGAATAAAAGATCGAGCCGTGACGTCACTTGAAAGGGTCCTCCTCGAACAGAAATCTTTGTCTGGCATAGGAATTCACATGGATAAGTTCGCTGGATGCGTTCTTCGATCCTTTGGAGTGGTGTTCGATTTGCATCTTCACTGGATTACTCCCAAGGCACTGCGATCCCTGATAGAACCAATCGTGAGTGAAGAAGAAACATGCCTGCATTGAAGAAGAATCCCCAGATTGGCACAAAGGAACGTCGAGCCGAGACGACGAAAACCGGTGGCTCTGATCGCCAGGAGAAGTATGCCGGCCTCACCAGGGAGCAGCTCCTCGGCGTGTACAAGACGATGTTGATCTCGCGCCGGATGGACGAGAAGATGCTCACGCTCCTCAAGCAGGGCAAGATCTTCTTCCACATCGGCGGCCCCGGACACGAAGCAATTCAGATTGCCTGTGCGCTTGCATTAAGGCCCGGTTACGACTGGGGTTATCCGTACTATCGGGACCTCGCGTTTGCCCTACAACTCGGCGTCACGCCGGAAGAGGTCCTGATGAATGCAATGCATCGAGCAGACGATCCGAGCACGGGCGCAAGGCAAATGCCCGGTCACTATGGGCATCAAAAATGGAGGATCCCCACACAATCTAGTCCCACTGGCACGCAGTTCTTGCAAGCTGTGGGGACGGCGCTCGGGGCTGTGAAGAATCGGACGGATGAAGTCGTGTATGTTTCCAGCGGCGAGGGCGCCACAAGTGAGGGCGAGTTCCACGAGGCTGTGAACTGGGCAAGCCGGGACAAGCTCCCGGTCATTTTCTGTATCCAGAATAATCGCTATGCGATCTCCGTTCCTATTTCACAGCAAGTCGCAGGCGGCTCCGTCTATAGGTTGGTAAGTGGATATGAAGGACTGAATCGGTATAAAGTGGACGGAACGGA
>JBBIJH010000002.1:0-4509 GCA_037446075.1 Ignavibacteriales bacterium | reverse complement strand
CCGCTGAGGCCGCTGCGAAGGCACGTCGAGGGGAGGGGCCGAGCCTGATCGAAGCCGACGTCGTCCGACTCCTTGCGCACTCCTCTTCTGACGACCAGGCCAAGTATCGGAGCAAAGAGGAACTCGAAGCCGACCGGGCTAGGGATCCGATCCCAAGATTTGAGAGGTCTCTTCTTGAAGAAGGCATACTCACACCTCCCGACATCGAGAAGCTGCGAGAGGAGATTCGCGAGCGAATAGACCGAGCTGTCGAGTATGTCGAGAGCTTGCCACTGCCAGAGCCAAGTACAGTCGAGAACTACGTCTATGCACCAAGTTTCATCGTGAAGAGGGAAAATTTTGTCGAGCCTGAACACACCGGTCAGCGAGTAGTTTTCGTCGACGCTATTAACCATGCACTGGCTGAAGAGATGGAGCGGAATCCAAAGATGTTGATCTACGGCGAGGATGTCGCCGGAAACAAAGGTGGTGTCTTCACTGCCACGAAGGGTCTGACAGCGAAGTTTGGGAGTGAGCGAGTCTTCAATTCACCACTGGCTGAGGCAAGCATCGTCGGCACCGCGATCGGTCTGGCAATTCGCGGGTTCAAACCTGTTGTCGAAATTCAGTTTGCTGATTACATCTGGCCGGCAATGATGCAGATCCGAGATGAACTCACCATGCTGCGCTACCGCTCCAACAACTCGTGGAGCTGTCCCGTCGTGATCCGCGTTCCGGTCGGCGGTTACATTCATGGCGGACACTACCATAGTCAGTGCATCGAATCAATCTTTGCCCACTTGCCGGGGATTCGACTCTGCTTTCCCTCGAATGCCGCTGATGCGAAAGGTTTGCTCAAAACCGCTTGTCGCGAGGAGGACCCGGTCCTCTTCATGGAGCACAAGGCGTTGTACCGACAGAGTTTCGCGGCGAGTCCGGAGCCGGATGCAAACTACTTGCTTCCGTTCGGGATTGCAAAAGTGAAGCGCGAAGGAACAGATATCACCGTGATCACGTACGGGATGATGGTTCAGCGCTCACTCGAAGCTGCTCAAAAACTCGAAGAGCAAGGTGTTAGCGTAGAAGTCATCGACTTGCGCACGCTAAATCCGCTGGATACGGAGATGATGCTGAAGTCGGTGAAGAAGACGGGAAAGGTTCTCATCGTCCATGAGGATACATTGACTGCGGGTTTCGGCGCCGAGCTTGCCGCGATCGTCGCCAAGGAAGCGTTTCAATACCTCGACGCGCCGATCCAGCGCGTTGGAGCGAAGGATACTCCCGTGCCCTATGCCCCGACGCTCGAAGATGCTGTGCTGCCAAGCGAACGCGTCATCACAAAAGCACTCGAAGAGTTAGCTGCGTACTGATCGATTAGAGAAAAGTTCACCCGCGAGGAAAGAACAATGGCTCAAGTCGAAGTCATAATGCCGAAGCTCGGCGAGAGCATCATGGAGGGGACGATCCTCAAATGGTACAAAAGGCCAGGTGAAATGATAAAAAAGGATGAAACCTTGCTCGAGATCAGCACCGACAAGGTCGATTCCGAAATCCCTTCTCCGGCGACTGGCATCGTCTCTCAGATCCTCGTCGAGGAGCAGAAAACAGTCCCAGTCGAAACTGTGATCGCCCTCATCGAGGTCGAGGGACCTGTCGCTGCCGGGGTGCAGCCTGAAGCCCCCGGCGCAAAGCCGGTTGAGAAGAAAGTCGAGGTCCTGAGACCTGCAGCTCCGTCACCCACTAGACCGGCTGAGGTGAAGACCCAGCGCTTTTACTCTCCGCTGATCCTGAACATCGCAAGAGAGGAGGGGGTATCGATAGCAGAACTTGAGACCATTCCAGGCACTGGATCCGAAGGCCGACTGACGAAGAAAGATCTCCTTGATTATGTAGCACGGAGGAAGGCTGGAGCAGTCGGGGCACCTCCTGCCGTGGCTCCGTCCGCTATTCGGGTTGGTGAAACGGTCTTGACCAAGCCCGAAGAGGGCATCGAGATCATCAAGATGGACCACATCCGGAAGTCGATTGCAGAGCACATGGTACGGAGTGTACACACGTCGGCACACGTGGGCGCTGTGTCCGAATGCGACATGAGCAATGTGGTGCAGTTCATGGCGAAGCATGGAGAAGGTTTCAAAGCGAGGGAGGGGTTCAAGCTCACATATATGCCGTTTATAATTCAGTCTGCAGTAAAAGCGCTGAAAGATTTTCCGCTTGTGAATTCCTCTATTGACGGCGACCGGGTAATTCTTAAGAAATTCATCAATGTCGGGATCGCGGTAGCGCTTGAGAATGGTCTCATTGTTCCTGTGATCAAACGCGCCGACCAGATGAGTCTTGTGCAGCTCGCGCGCAGTGTGTACGATCTTTCGACTCGAGCAAGAACGAAGAAGCTCCTACCCGAGGAAGTCCAGAACGGAACCTTCAGCATTACGAACTACGGAGTCTTTGGAAACATCCTCGGGACACCGATCATCCACCAGCCTCAGGTAGCGATTCTCGGCGTAGGCGCTGTGAAGAAGTATCCCGTGATCATCAACGATGCAATTGCGATCAGACCGATGGTCTATCTGTCGCTCTCGTTCGATCACCGCCTCATCGATGGGGCACTGGGTGGAATGTTTCTCCAGAAAGTCGTCGAGTACTTGGAGAAGTTTGATACGAACCAGAGCCTCTTATAGCTATGGAGTTCGTCATCCAAGAAACCGTCGTGCAATATCCTAGTCCGAGCCTTTCCCGCATCGTACCTCGTCGCCCCGACTGGCTTCGCGTCCGGATCGCAGCTGGCGAGAACTACTCTAGGCTGAAGTCCATCATCGATAGACACCGGCTTCACACCGTTTGCGAGGAGGCCCGTTGCCCGAACATGGGAGAGTGTTGGGATGCTGGGACCGCAACCTTCATGATTCTCGGCGATGTCTGTACGCGGAGTTGTGGCTTCTGTGCCGTGAAGACTGGTCGCCCGTCGCCTGAACTGGATTGGGACGAGCCGCGTCGTGTCGCAGAGGCCGTGAATCATCTTGGGTTGCGCCATGCAGTGATCACCTCCGTGAATCGTGACGAACGCAAGGATGGCGGTGCTCCAATTTTTGCTGAAACGATCAAAGAGATCCGCAGGCAGGTTCCCGGCTGTCGTGTGGAGGTTCTCATTCCGGATTTCAAGGGAGATGAGGCAGCGCTCGATATTGTCCTGGAGGCCATGCCCGACATCCTCAACCACAATGTGGAAACAGTGCCCCGCTTATACCGAAGAGTTCGTCCTCAGGCTGTGTACGAGCGCTCACTCCAGCTCCTCGATCGGGCAAAGCGGAGGGGCTTTGTCACTAAGACCGGAATGATGCTTGGGATCGGGGAATGGACGGAAGAGGTTCTGGAGGTTATGAAAGATCTCAGGGAAATCGATTGCGACATTCTCACTCTTGGTCAGTACCTTCAGCCAACGAAGAATCACCTACCTGTCGATCGGTTTGTCCATCCTGACGAATTCCAGATGCTGAAGGAGAGGGGCCTCGCGATGGGCTTCCGGCACGTGGAGGCAGGCCCCCTAGTGCGAAGTTCCTACCACGCTGAAAGGCATCTTTGATTTCTCCTTCTATTTTGGCTTGCTCCGACCAGTTGACTTTCGCTAAAAAAAATGCTACATTTTTCGCGCCTTTGATGGTTTTAAGTCGGGCTTTTTTTGTATCTGTTGGTTTAAACATCGAAAACTGGAGAATTCGAGCATAAGGAGTTAGAAAATCTTGGGAGACAAATTTACCACCTTCGTCAAGGAATCGGAGATAGGCAAAAAGTGGTACCTCGTCGATGCCGACGGGAAGGTCCTGGGCCGATTAGCCAGCAGAGTAGCGCATCTGCTGCGGGGTAAGCACAAGACGTCTTTTACCCCGAACGTGGACGTGGGGGATTACGTAATCGTAATCAATGCGTCGAAAGTTAAAGTACTCGGCAAGAGACCAGAGCTGAAGGATTACTTCCATTACACGGGCTATCCCGGAGGCGCAACTGTTGAGAAATTCAAAGAGGTGATGAAGAAAAAACCCGAGTTCGTTATCCGGAATGCCGTCAGAGGAATGCTCCCGCACAACCGCCTGGGCCGTCAGATTTTCAAAAAGCTGAAGGTTTACGCGGGTGCTACACATCCACATGCAGCTCAGAAACCCGAAGTGATCAACATCTAGGATAAATTTCTAAGGAGGCCATCTGGCAGATTCGATCAGAGAAAGAAGACAAGCCGTCGTGCATCAACCCGTAGTCGTCGGGCGCAGAAAGACTTCTGTGGCCCGTGTGCGCCTTGTCCCCGGTTCGGGGAATGTCACCGTGAACGACCGTCCCCTTGATCAGTACTTTCCACTCGAGACCCTCCGTACAGATATTCTTGCTCCATTTCAAGTCACCGATACAATGGGGAAGTACGATGCTTTGGTAAACGTCGAGGGTGGGGGTATTACTGGTCAGGCGGGTGCCGTGAAACTTGGTCTAGCTCGTGCTTTGACCGTGGTCGACTAGGAGTATCGGACGCCTCTGCGGAGT
>JBBIJH010000001.1:40812-59825 GCA_037446075.1 Ignavibacteriales bacterium | reverse complement strand
CCCGAAAGGATGTTCCTCGATGGACCTCACTGCCCCAGTATGAACATTGCTTGTGAGACAGATCTCCAGCGGAATCCGCTTGTCAAGGACATACTGTGCAAGCGTGCCCATACTCAAGACTTCGCCATCTTTGACCTTCATATCCTCGATCAGCCGTGTCGCATGGCCGATCCGATGCGCGCCGCACCACTGGATCGCCTGCCAGATCGATTCCTTCCCAAAGGCCTCCCCCGCATGGATTGTGATGTTGAAATTCTCCCGCTGGATGTAGTGAAATGCGTCCACATGTTTCTTTGGTGGATAGCCTCCCTCTTCGCCCGCCAGGTCAAAGCCTACGACTCCATGATCTCGGAAATCGACCGCCAACTCTGCAATCTCTTGAGACACTGCTGGATCCATGTTCCGCATGGCACAAAGGATCAAGCCGTAGCCAACTCCGAAGTCCCTTTTTCCCCGCTCCAATCCGTTCAGTACCGACCTCACAACCGTTTGAAGATGCAGACCATTCTGCGTGTGGAAAATTGGCGCGAAGCGCGTCTCGACATAGACGACACCATCTTTTTTCATGTCCTCTATCATCTCGTAGGCCACGCGTTCCAGTGCTTCTTCTGTCTGCATCACAGCGATCGTGTGATCATAGCCTTCCAGATAAAGCTTCAAGCTTCCGCGGTTAGCGCCTCGGTGAAACCATGCGGCGAGTTCGCCGGGGTCCATCGATGGAAGTTTCGTGTAATGTAGGTCTCTTGCGAGTTCAACTACCGTTGGTGGACGCAGACCTCCATCGAGGTGGTCATGGAGGAGAACCTTCGGAAGGGTGCGGATCAATTCTCTTGTTAGTTTCATGCCACTTCAGGCTCCTTTCCTTCGATGCCTTCGTTGCGATGCCTTAATTCCTGTGAGTGCCGCTTCCCGATTTTCCCGGCCCAATACGCTGGTTTTCTTCCCCTCGAGACCCTTGTACAACAACAAAGAAATGCTCAATCTCTTTTAACAAATGTGGTGGAATGCTATCAAGTCAGTCAGCATGATTCCAAAGCGGGTCTTACATAGATACACAGAGGATTTTCTCGTCGGGCCCTTTCTCATCCCACATTTTGAAAAGTCCCGTGGATTTCGCTTCGATCACACACACCGGGAAGGTCGGCTCCGTCTTGACTCTAGCTGCTTTTCTCCCGATTGGCCAATTCGACGATTGTCTTGTTATCTAATACGAAAAAATCGTTGGAAAAGAAATAGGAGATGAGGGAGATGAATCCATCCCACAGATGGACTCCATTTCCTTGCTCAAGGATTGCTTTCGAGAGTTCGCCGGTCAAAAGTCGTTTGGAGAAGATTCCCTTCTGAATCGAACACAAACCGTAGCACGAACGGCGTTGACCTTTCTGTGAAGCCAACCGTTTTTAGAATTCTCTCATCGATCGAAAATTGCAGATCTCGAAACTCCACCAATTGCTTTCCGCCTTCGTGAAAGGACTGTACCCACGGATGTCGTGCGAATGTGAGATACCATTTTGTAATGCCGAGATCCATTGCTTTATCCACAAATTTATCCCCGTCGTTCGAGTAGATCTTGACCCTCAGCGTGTCGGAAGGATCGAACACAGAGAAGAAAGTCTGTATCACGCCGTTCTCGGTCTGCACCAGTCCCATCCATCGCAACATGATTAGAGGCTGTGGAAGAGCAGAAATCTTCGTCGCTTTCCACCCTCTGTTGTTCACTACATCCTCAACACGGTTGAGTGCAACGCTGTGCATGATCGCTTCCGTTGCAAGGTAAAGAACAACAACGATGCCCGCGATAAGAACAACTAACTTCCTTCGCTTTCTTATGAGTTTTCCAGTGAGTAGCCCGAACGCGAGGACAATCGTGAAAACCGGATCGATGATGAACATCCAGTCGAGGGAGAAACGCTCTGAAGAGAGGGGGAGAAAAATGCGAGTCCCAAAAGGTGTCACCAAATCGAAGAAGATGTGAATGATAATTCCGACCTGCCCGATAATCCACAGCGTACGGAAGTCTTGGCGTTTGCGGAGAAGATAGAAAACGCCCGCTGGCAATAGAGCGAACGCTGGCGCAAAGAGGAGCGAGTGGGTGATCCCTCGATGATGCTGGAGTGAGAGGATTCGGCCGCCGAAAACACCAAGTAGGCCGTCAATATCCGGGAGGTTGGTGCAAAGGACAAGAAGCCAGAGAAGTGTTCGGCCATAGCTCTTTTCCTCTGCTCTGGGTGTGCCTTTCTTCTCGATCAATTTTGCAGCTAGAGCACCCGTGAGGCTATGCGTAATATTATCCATAGCGTGCCTGTACGGTGTGCGTTAGTCCGCCCGACGAGCCCTCCTCAACGCCGCTCGAGCTAGCAGACGGGTGGAATCCCTCCCACGGAAAATTCCGATCAGACTACTGATTGCTTGCTTCTTTTTCTTTCTGCTTGATCAACTGAAGGTTGAAGGTGATGTCAACGTTCTCTCCTACAAGCCATCCACCCGCCTCCAGTACTTTGTTCCATCGAACGTTGAAATCGTTGCGGTTGATACTGGTAGTTGCCTTGAAGCCAGCCCGCGTGTTTCCCCACGGATCCTTTACCTGGCCAAAGTATTTTACATCCAGCTCGACGGGTTTCGTTACATCGCGAATGGTCAGATCTCCATTTACCTTGTAAGTATCCTTCCCGGTTTTCTTGACTGACTTGCTGGTGAAAATGATATCCGGGTATTTCTCGGCATCGAAGAAGTCGGGAGATCTCAGGTGATTATCCCTTCTTTCGTTATCAGTATCAATGCTTTTGGCTTTAACGGTTGCTTTCACGTTGGCGTCTGTGAAATCCTCCGCCGTGTTCGTCACCGTCACATCGAATTCATTGAAACGTCCCGTCACTTCCGTCAGCACCATGTACGTAACGTTGAAGAGCACTTTCGAGTGCACTGGGTCGCTCTTCCAAGTCGCCGTCTGGCCGAAGGCTGGCAGCAGACTCATCACGACCAGGAGGATGCCAAGGGTGATTCTTCTCATCTTGTTCTCCTCCTTTGTGATTTTGGTAGTTTATTCTTTCTCAAGTGTCAAATTTCTCCTCCAATTCAGACAGGAGGGAATGAGTGTCTAGTGGATGAGTATACATCTCAAGGTTACCGTCTTTGTCTCGCGGCCACTCACTGCGTGGGCGATCACAGTAGATCTCAATACCGATTCCATCGGGATCGCGGAGGTAAATAGCCTCGCTTACACCATGATCGGAGGCGCCTTCAATCGGCCAATGATGGTCCATCAGCCGTCTCAGCATTCGGCACAATTCCTTTCGATTCGGCATCAAAATGGCAAAGTGATACAATCCGGTGCTGCCTGCGGGAGGAGGAGATCCGCCCTCACTTTCCCATGTATTCAGACCGATGTGGTGATGATAACCACCCGCGGACAGGAATGCGGCGCCGGTTCCCCACCTTGCCATGATCTCAAATCCCAGAAGATCTGTATAGAACTTCACTGATCGGTCGAGATTAGAGACTTTCAAATGTACATGCCCAATCGTTGTACCTGGATGAATGGGGGTATGCATCGAAGTCCTTGTCTCCACACTGGGATTCTTTTTCCCTCAGGTACCTGACGAGCGTATTTGAAGCAAAAGACCGAGCTGCTTCAGAAGTTGTGCCAATTGCTCCTGCTCACTGGTCGCGAGAAGGGACACAATTCTGGTAACATACTGGTTAGGTTGAGGAAAAATCTCCTGGAACGATTTCTGTTCCTTCGCTATCAACTGAAGAACCATTGCGCGATGATCGTCCTTGTCGTGAACGCCTTCCACTAAGGCCTCTTTCTCAAGATTGTCTACTACGCACGTTGTGTTCCCGAAATTCGCTGGATGTTTCCGGCTGAGTTCTCCTCTCGTCATCAGCCCGAGATGCCCCAGGCATTCCAGAATCCCAAACGGGAGCTACGTCAAGCCGTGTCGGCGGACATCTTCCTGAGTTAACTTATCGAAGGTGGCGAACGCCTGGCCAGTTTCAGCCAGAGGCTAAGGAACAACTCTGTCCATTTGCCGTATTTCCGTGTAGTTGTCAAAGGTTCGATTTCAAATTCAAAATATTTGAACTCAGCACTATGATGAAAGGTTCCTTTGACATACGCGCGGGGTAGAGATTAACCGTTAGACCTCCTACTTGCCTAGGGTGAGCTGCAGGTCTGAAGGAGAAACTCTCGCGGGTTTCTTAGGAGCCGTTTTTTTTCGTCAGATCTGAACTTGATAGCCTTCGCCGGGCTTAGTGTGTTTACTCAGAATCCAAAGCCTGGTTACAATAAGCCGCATTGCTTCCGTAGATACCATTCGGAAACAAAGAAGAGAATAATCAGTAAGAGAATTGCTGGGAGACTCCAGAGCTGTAGCTCATTCGAGTATCTAAGCACTTTGGATGCCAGTTTCACACTCTCCTTGATCTTGTCCGCAAGGTGATCGGCTGCTTGCGCGTCGAGGTACTTAGCCCCTGATTGGTAAGCGATCTGTTCCAGGAGCGGTTTGTTCATTCTTGTCTGCTGAAGCTCGATGTCCAATGCTCCCACTGAGAATCTACCCTTATCTTCACCGAGTCGATCGCCCTCGAAAACTGCGCTTCCGGAGAATTCGTATTCCCCGTCCCCCAAAGCATCGAACGCTCCTTCGTAGCGACCGTTTCCCGTGGGGGAAAGAATTGTCTCATGTGTCTCAGAATTTTTCCGGGCTATCACCTTCACTTCCGCGTCCTCAACGGGCTTGTACATTCGATCATACACTTGGCCGATGAGTTCAACAGGTTCGCCTCCGGTGAAAACCTCCTTTGTGGGTACGATCTTCACCAGCTTGCTCTCTTCCCTTGTCGTAAGCCAGCGGATGCAGTTGCTCACGAAGAGATGCAACACATCGCTTGAGGGCTCTGTGGTTTGGGTGAGTAACTTCCATCTCCAGATTCCATATCCGGTGACCCCAACAGACCGTACGCCAGCGACGTTTTTCGAGATGATCAGGGGCTCGTCCGTCGTGCCCTCCTGAATCCGGGTAACTGCCAGGACTTCGGCTTCCGGTCTTGGGCGGAAGGAGGTCCCCGTTTTATAAATCGGCGGAAGGTTGCTCCAGAGGTTTCTTGATCCGCCGAGTTTCATGATGGGGTGCGTGCGTTGTCCTTCGAGGACCTGGAGATAAACCGTTGCCTCGTCCAACTTTGCTGGTCCCGATACGAACGGCAGACTGGAGTCAAACATACGCAGCTTGTTCAGGTCGACGTTTCTGCTGAGAAGAAAAAGAACCGGCTTCCGGCGTTGTTCGATTTCTGTCTGAAGCTCACGGAGGATGTCCCCTCGGGAGTTCGAAAGGGGAAAACCCACAAGGACAAAGCATTCTGCCTCTCTGAATGTCTCTGGTGTCGGCTCCCCTTCGTAGAAATTTCGAGCATCTTTCTGCACGAAGGATCTTAGCTCGACGTTCTTATCTTCTTCCAGGGCCCGGCGGACAAACGCGACATCCGGGCTTGGCGCTCCTCCAAGCAGTACAACTTTCATCCTGCTTTTCAGAACTTTCACAAGGACCGACCTGGTATTGTTTGCAGTCGTGATCTCTCCTTCAAGTCTGGAGACGCTTACGCTATATCTCTTTAGACCTTCGCCCTTTGGTTCGAAGGCAAACTTCACTGTATATTCCCACGTTCCTTTCCTCAGCGTCAACGTCTGCCGGTCAAGCTGCTTGCTGTCTTCTGAAAGAGCTACCTCGACCTGTTCCCCATCAAAGCCCGAACTTTTCACCGTCGCGTCGAGCGGAACGCGACTGCTCACGTAAACGATTTCGTTCGCTGCGACCTTCGTGACGAGCAGGTCCTTCTGTTCTGCAGAGTCGCCAATGCCAATCGTAAAAATCGGGATGCTGAGTCGCCCCGCTTCATGAACAGGGTTCTCGCCGAGGTTGTAATTACCGTCCGTCACAAGGATCACCGCTTGAATGTTTTCCTCATCAATCTTTTCCTTGATCAATTTCAGGGCAGTTGAAATATCTGTGCCACCCCCGTCGAAGTGGAGCGAATCAGGCGAGGGTAGCTCTTTCAGTGTCTCTGCGAAACGGTACAGCTTCAGTTTGCCAAGCTCTGACAACTTTGCTATGTTTTTCCCGGCGAGGAGGTCACGCGTGTGTTCGGCACGCTCACCCGTGCGGTCTACGAGACTCATGCTCCTTGAGTTGTCCACGAGGATAGCGAGAGCGGGGGGTTTGTCCTCCTTGTACACCACGCCAAGAATAGGCTCAAGAAAAAGAGACAGAAGGAGAAAAAGAGAAACAGATCGGAGAGTAATTAGAAGCCACTTCTTGCCAGACGGGATCGGAGGAACGGTGCGGCGATAAGCAACGATGGAGAATGCAACGGCAACAATGGCAGCAAGAACAAAAAAGAGACTGCTTGCATTCAAGAGGAGTTTGACTTGGGGCATCGACCTGCAATTGCGTAGAGAAGGTTCATCACTTAATCAAAACCATGTGTTTCGTTTCTGTAAACGTACTCGTGCGGAACTGATAGTAGTACACCCCACTGGATACTCTTCTATCCCTCTCATCCCGTCCATCCCACTCTCTGGAATTGGTTCCTGGGTGGACCCTCCAAGGATAGCTTCGTACCTTCTCTCCAAGCGAGTTGTAGATGATGAGTTCGGCGTCAGCATAATCTGGGGCATAGACCCGGATTCTGGTCGACGGGTTGAAGGGATTCGGGTAATTCTGATAGAGGACGAAATCCGTCGGAACCTCAATGTGCATTGGCTCTGCTGCTACTCGAGTTGTATCTCCCTCACCATAAGCAAAGGAAAAGAGAGCAGCGGGTGCATTGTAGGGGTTGGATCGCCGCACACCCTCCTGGTCTGCACCTTCGATGTAGTAATGAATCACCGTTCCCTTTGGATACTGTGGAATGGTAGCCTGAAATAAATTCGGCGTGCTCGTGGGATACAGTACTGCAGAGGAGAAGGTCCTCCCACCGTCTAGTGAGTAGTGCACACGCATGCTGAAGTTATCCACCCCAGCCTTTGACGCTGCAAACGTGATGATGATGTTCCTGGAATCATTGAAATGCAGCCGGGGCAGATTGCTGAAGACAAGGCCGGAAGAAAGGACCGCGGCCTCCGCATTTACAATTCCCCATCCATAGAGATTGTCCGGTCGATTTGCCCGACTGGCGGTATTGCGAATTGCATCGATTACTTGCATGGGAGTGAACTCAGGATGGGCTGAGAGAACCAGCGCTGCTACTCCAGCGGTTAACGGGCAGGAGAAAGAGGTGCCTGACGCTCTACCATAAACGGATGATCCTGATGAGGACGCAACGTAGATGCTTACTCCCGGTGCAACGACATCGGGTTTGATGCGACCATCATTTGTCGGACCAATGGAACTGAACGAAGCAAGAACGCCTGAGTAATTTACAGCCCCAGCGGCGATAATGCTATCAGCATCCGCAGGGGCTATGATGGAACCGACTCTGTTGCCGCCGTTGCCCATGGAGTTGACAACCACGACTCCTTTCCTTGCCGCTGCCACGGCGGCCTTGCTCGTAACCGCTGTACGCCCGTCAAAGTCACCACGACTGTAACTGTATCCTCTTCCATCGTCGAATGTCGTATAACCAAGAGAACTGGAAACCACGTCAACACCTTTGCTTTCCATCCACTCGATCGCAGCAACCCAGTTGTCTTCCTCGATCTGTGTCTCCGTTGGGACGTATTCTGTCTTGCCCAAGAGGAATGATGCGCCGTACGCTGGCCCGATGAGCTGCCCCTCCTTAAATCCCCCGATCGTTGAGAGGGTAGAGGTCCCATGACTATCTTGTCCGATCGGATCGTTTACTTCGTCGGCAGGCACACTGTCCTGGAAGATGAAATCGTACTCAGCGACTATCCTGCTGTTCTTCAGCGCCTCGTGCGTTTTCCATCGGAACCCGGTGTCGAGCATACCGACAAGAACCCCCGTTCCATTGATCCCGAGTGCATGAACGGCGGGAACGTTAATTACACTGTCCTGCTCGAGAGAGGGGCCATAGTTTAGCGCAGTTAACTTCCGCAGGCCCTGCCGCTGATTTTGTGGTGGAGGTTCCAACTGGACATTCTCTTCTATAGGCTCTTTGTCTCTTAAGAATGTAATGACAGGGGATACTTCCCTTACGAAACTGAGGGAACGGATAAGGGGAATCTGTTCTGGACTTAGAAAAGCGCTGGCCGCGTTGAGCCAGCGCGAGGTAACGTGCAGCTTGACTCCGAGCTTCTTAAGCTCATCTAG
This sequence comes from Ignavibacteriales bacterium, assembly GCA_037446075.1. Lineage (GTDB taxonomy): Bacteria > Bacteroidota > Ignavibacteria > UBA10030 > JAHEZR01 > JBBIJH01. The sequence continues at coordinate 51,555 of JBBIJH010000001.1, read as the reverse complement.
GTACGGCTGATGCACCGGCACATCATCCAGGCAGAGGAGGTTTTTCTCCTGCAAGATTTTCCCTCTCCGCTGGAGAGCTCTTTCGGTTAGAAGAAGTTCCGCAGCTTTGTAGAGAGCGGAGCCTTTGTGAAGAGACTGGATTCCTTCGGTCCCCGGCCCTTTATCCTTGAAACAAATCCAGTACTTTTTCCCGGAAAATTCCTGACCACGGGTCGCAGGCTGGAGACAGAAAAGAAAGGCAAAAAGGAGAGTCGACAGGAAAACGTATTCAGTCTTCCACCCCACAGGAGTCCTCATCACAGGGAATCGCTCTTCAGCAGTTGTTCCACGATTTGAATGTGTGTGACCCCATCCGCCTCAGCGTTGAAGTTGGGTACGATCCGGTGACGCAGCACTGGCCCAGCCATCGAACGAATATCATCAATGTCCGGCGTGTGCCGTCCCTCAAGGATTGCCTTCGTCTTCGCACCGAGGATCAGATACTGCGAGGCTCGCGGACCCGCACCCCAGCTCAACCAGTCCTTGATGAACTTCGGTGCCGTCGAGGAGCGCGGGCGACTCATCCCCACTAACTTCACAGCATATTCAATTACATTGTCCGCTACTGGCACGCGCCGTACAAGATTTTGGTAATAGATGATTTCCTCGGCTCCGAGGACGCGCCGAAGATCTGGCTCATAAGGACTCGTCGTTGATTTGACGATATTCACTTCCTCATCCACACGGGGATAGTCGATCCAGAGGTTGAACATGAATCGGTCTAGCTGTGCCTCCGGCAGTGGATATGTGCCTTCCTGTTCAATCGGGTTTTGAGTTGCGAGGACGAAAAATGGTTCGTCAAGCCTGTATGTTTGTCCTGCCGCCGTCACATGGTGCTCTTGCATTGCCTCGAGGAGGGCCGACTGGGTCTTTGGCGGAGTCCGATTGATCTCGTCTGCAAGAACAATATTTGCAAAGACAGGGCCGCGGACAAAACGGAATGTCTTTTCCTTCGTCGAGAAGTTCTCGACGATAATCTCCGTTCCCGTAATGTCACTGGGCATCAGATCGGGCGTGAACTGGATCCTGCTGAATTTCAGGTCGAGCACCTGTGCCAAGGTTTTGATGAGGAGCGTCTTGGCCAGCCCTGGCACGCCAACGAGCAGACAGTGACCCCGCGCCAGAAGAGAGATGAGCAGCTGCTCGATCACATCCTCCTGACCGATGATGACCTTTGCAATTTCGCTCTTGATGTCGAGAAAGGATTCCTTCAGCTGCTGGGCAGCTTCGACGTCGTTTAGAACTTCAAGCTCTCTGGTCCGACTCACGTGCACTTCCTTCCATGTTCCTTCTTATGCAATGAAAGCAAAGCCACAACAAAAATCAAGCTCTCTCTATCCCTTCACGGTGAAATGTTCCTCCCATCCGCGTCAACGACCTCTACTGGCCCAAACTTCTGAAGTTTCGAAGCAACGGTCTTGGAGTCTCCCGCTACTACAATCGCAAGCCGATCCGGGTGCAAGTACTTCTGTGCTGCAGTCTGGAGATCAGCTGCCGCGATAGTTTCCACGCGTCGATTGAATGCATCGTAGTAATCTCTAGGCAACCCGTATAGCTCAAGATCGATTGCTCTGCTGGCAATCTGATTCGGTGTTTCTATTTGAAGAGGAAAGCTCCCAAGGATGAATTGTTTCACCATCTCGAGCTCTTCTTCTGTAATAGGCTCGTTTCGTATTCGGTCCAACTCATGGAGAATCTCCACAATGGCAGAATCAGTCACCCCGTTTCGTACATCCGCTGAGACAACGAAAGGACCAGGATACTGGCGCGCATCAAAGCTTGAGCCGGCTCCGTATGTAAATCCTTTTCCTTCCCGGAGGTTTATATTCAACCTTGAATTGAAATATCCACCCAAAAGTGTATTCAGTACCACCACTGGTACGAAATCTGTCGAGTTCCTGGCAATCCCCACGTGGCCCACGCGGATCGCGGATTGGACCGCTGCAGATTTTTCCACCATATAGAACTGTCTTCTCTCTAAGTCTTTCACAGGAGGCACTGGTCTTGCACTTGGAGTAGGACCTGACCACGAGCCAAAGAACTTTTCAACCTTGCCCCATAGTGTTTCATCTGCTGTGACATCACCGACGACGGCGAGAAGTGCATTCCCCGGGACAAAGTGCGTTCTGTGGAACCTTATGAAATCCTCTCTCTTCAAGGTCTTCACTGAATGTTCCGTCCCGATGTTCGGTTGTCCATAGGGGTGGGCGCCGAAAATCACCGCGTTTAGCTTCCTCTCCGCAAGGTATCCGGCATCATCCTTTTTCTGTAGTAAAGCTGAGAGTCTCTGCTCGAGGACCCGCTTGACCTCATTCTCGGCAAAAACGGGATTGAGTACTACATCCGCAAGTATATCAAGGCCAACATCCAGGTGCTTTCTCAGGATGCTGGCGCTGGCGTACGTCGCGTCCCAATCCGAACCCGAGACGAGTTGTCCGCCGACGTAGTCAATTTCCTCCGCAATCTGCACGGCGGAGCGGTTTGTCGTCCCCTTCGTCAGAAGCTCCCCTGTAAGGTTCGCCAATCCCGGCAGATCCCCGTCTTCGGCCGAGCCGCTTTTCACAAGGAACCGGAGGGAAACAATGGGTTGCTCGTGATGCTCGATGACAAGTACCCGCATCCCATTCGCTAGGTCCCGAGTGATATACTGAGGGAAGAAGACTCTCTTTGCCGGTTTCGGTTCGGGGGGCTTCATCTTGGACTGACAGCCAAGCTCGCTGAAAAAGAGCATTGTAAGGAAAAGGGATGCAAATCGACGCATGTGGAGGAAACCATGAGAAATATGCTGCCTGGCCTGATTCACGGGGTGGGCTTTAGCCCGGTCTTCGGGATGTAGTGCAGAACCGTCCGGTTTTGCTTTGCCAGATAGCTCCTTGCCACACGAAGAATATCTTCTGGAGTTACCTGCAGGTATCGCTCAATCTCTCTGTTTAGCTCTTGAGGATCGCCCCGGAACGTAGCGTAGTGTGCAAGGAGGTCAGCCTTCTGGTCAACTCGCTGCTTTCCGAACGTCATCGAGGCTTCTGTCTGGTTCTTAACTTTTTCTAGTTCCTTCGTCGTCACCTGCGTGGCTGTCAATCGCTCCACCTCTTTGTCAATCTCTCGCTCCAGTGTACTGGCGTCGTGGCCCTGCATTGCGGTCGCGCTGATCCGAAGGAGCCCGGGCTGCTCCATCGCAACAACGTACGCTTCCACATCCTGCGCGATTCTCTTTTCGTAGACCATCCTTTGGTACAGTCGTGAACTCTCTCCGGCTGCCAGAATATTGCTGAGCAGTACAAGGGGGTAAAAATCCTTGTGACCCTCTTCGGGCACATGGTACGCGATAAAAACGGCTGGAAGTTGTACGTTGTCCAGAACTGTTTCTCGTTCCTCTGTCTGCTGCTGGCCTTCCATCACGGACACTCTGGGGATCGTGTGTGTCCCCCTCGGGATTGATGCAAAATGATGTTCGACCATCTTCCGGGTTTCTTGAGGGTCAACGTCTCCCGAGATGACAAGGGTGGCGTTGTTCGGTACATAAAAGGTCTTGAAGAAATTCGACACATCCTCCAGTGTTGCGCGGTCAAGATGTTCCATCGATCCGATGATCGGCCACCGATAGGGGTGCCTCTTGTACGCGTGGGCAAAGAGCTTCTCATCGGCGGTTCCGTAAGGTCGGTTATCTACGCTCCATCGCCGTTCCTCCTTGACAACTTCTCGTTGCGTGCGGATGCTCACGTCGGAGATGTTCAACCCTCTCATCCGATCTGCTTCAAGCCAGAGGGCAAGTTCCAGTTGATTCGATGGAACAACCTCGTAGTAATTCGTCAGGTCCCAAGTTGTGTAGGCGTTGTCCCAACCACCGGCCTTCGTGATGTATTGGTCGAATTCCCCTCGCTTCACATTCGGTGAACCATCAAACATCAGATGCTCAAAGAGGTGGGCAAAGCCAGTCTTTTCCGGGTCTTCATTCTTTGATCCAACCCGATACGCAACATCAACGGCAACAATCGGTGTGGAGTGGTCTTCGTGCAGGATCACTCGCAGCCCGTTTTCCAATTTGAATTCCAAGAAGTCAATTTTTCCAACGTCAGTCGACGAACCCATACTAAGACTCAAGAAGAATGCTCCTCCAGAAAGTAATACGTTCTGCGCCAGCTTCGATTTCATCCTTCTGCTCCAGCGTATTCTCAGCACTGCGCCCTCTCAACCTCACTGCCGCTTATAACCTTGTCTCCCAGTAAATGCTTTTCCGTAGCTCCTCAAGCCAGGCGTTGTACTCATTGTTCCGTTTGTAGCCGAGGGCGTACTGCTCCAGCCGTTTCCAATCCTGTTCTAAGCTAATCTTGTGCGCGGGGGTACGTTTTCTTAGAAGGACGATATGATAACCGTATCCTTTGCTCAGCGTGACTTTCGAGGGGTCACTGATCTGGCCTGTGGCAAGCGTCTTCACCGTGTTCAAGAACTCCGGCTGAAGCTGTTCGACGGAAAGTGTGCCGAGGTCTCCCCCGAGCGATGCAGACTCTTCGTCTTCCGAATACTTTTTCGCAAGCTCGGAGAAGCTTTCCCCTGCTTCGGCTCTCGCTTTCAAGCTTTTCAGGAATGCAATCGTAGAGTCGTCGTCCGCCTGGCGGCGCTCCATCTTGATGAGAATCTGTCTCGGGTGAATCGCCTCCCCGCGTCGTTCGATCAGCTGGATGATGTGATAACCAAGGCTAGTTTCGACAACATCGGAGAGTTGACCCTCCTTCAAGGCAAACGCTGCTTCCTCAAATTCTTTCACAAAGTCACCGCGGCGTGCCCAACCAAGGTCGCCGCCGTGCGCCGCAGAGCCCGGATCTTCCGAGTATCTCCTTGCCAGCGCAGCGAAATCGCCGCCAGCTGTGATGCTGTCGAGTATGGCCTTTGCTTTTTCATATGAGGCTGCTTTTACCTCGCGGCTGACTTTCGTCGTTACATAGATATGGCTCACCTCAACTTCCTCTGGCACCTCGGGCAGACTGTCCCGGTACGCCTTAAAGAACTCCTCAACCTCACGCCGGGTCACCGCGATATTGGCAAACTTCGTGCGTTGGAGCTTCGCCTTCAGCAGCTCCTTTCTCATCTCATCTCTGTACTCCCGCTTCATCCGGTTCACGGACATGCCGTAGAGTTCCTCAACCCGCGCCTCGGAACCATACTGCTGGACAATCTCTTTGATCCGCTCATCCAGTTGCTGGCGCAGCTCATCGTCTGTCACTGTGATACTGTCTTCGATCGCTTTTGCTAAAATCAGCTTCTCGTTAATTAGAAGATCGAGTATTTTCTTCTGAAGGTCGGGAGTCTTCGGATCGATCTGGTTCTGGATAGCGTAAAACTGAAGGCGGCTCTGGAGCTCAGAGAGCAGGATCGGTTCTCCGCCAACGACGGCTACTACCTTGTCGATTACCTGCTGGGCGGAGATTGCTGTGTATCCTGCCAAGAGGAGAGTCAGCAAGGGCAGGACCGCGCTGCGAGCTTTTTTCACAAGGGAAAACATCAGGAGGGACTTTTCATTCTAGTGCTGGTAGTATCCGGAATCTCAAATGGGCCAAGATTCAACTGAACCTTATATTTCTTCCGCAGTTGCTCTAGAAACTGTTCCAGTGCTTTTTGATGTTTCTGCACGAGCACACGATCTCGGACTTCTCGCGCTACAAAAGGAAGCTCAGCAACCTGACCTTTTGGCTGTAGACCGGAAGACTGTAGCACGTAAAAGCCTTCGTCTACTTTTACAACTGGCGAGATCTCGCCCGAGCGTAGCTGAGACACAATCCTCCAGAGGTCCTTTGATTCTACAGTGCTCTCTTTCACATAAACAGAATCCCCACGCCGCACGATCGACGCAGCGAGTGTCGAATCCTGTGAAAAACTCTCCAGCACCTCAAACCATTTCTTGGTTTTCACCACCTGGTTCCGAAAGGCAGTGGCAACATCCCGGCTGGCGAAAAGTACGTACCCAACCTTGGCAACGTCTTCCCCCAGGAGATAATCGCCCTTATGTTCTTCATAGTAAGCTACCATTTCCTCTGGTGTTACCTGGCGAAGCTCCTCGGTCTGAAGCTCCTTTTCGAGCAATTGGTCGATCGCCAGTTGTTGCCTCATCTCTTCTAACGTTTTGTTCACCTCGGCAGTTCGATTGAAACCCTGTGCCTTCGCCGCTTCGTATAGAAGCGCTGAGTTTACCCAGCGGCTCACAAACTCGCGCACTCGCGGCCCGCTTTGGAGGGCAATCGTATCTAGGCTTTCAGCCAACTTTTCCCGGGTTAGAAACTCGTTGTTGACGCGCGCGACGAAGTTTCCAGTCTGGTCTCTCCTTTCGCACCCAACAAGGACCAAGATCAGGAGTACGGAAAAGCAAATACTCGTCCCGACACCTCGTGTTACAGAGAATTTCCTCATCCTCTCCCCGGCTGGCGCTGTTTCATTCCTCGGGCGGCGGTTTCAGGAACGCCTCTTTCAGTTTTTCTTTCCAAACAGACACCTTGAATTCCTTTCGGACGCTTGCAAGCCAGTCTTCCTCTAGCCGCTTCGACATATACTCGTGGTAATGCCCGCTCAATTCTGGAAGCGCCTCTTCATAGGTCTTCAGGCGCGCTCTATCCTTCGCCAGCACTTTGATGATACAGTAGCCCCCCTCGAAGTGGAAGGGTCCCCCCACCGCTCCGACCTCCATTGACCCAGCGATCTCCGTGATCGGGTTATGCTTGACCGGCAGTAAACCCCACTCTCCCTTTTTCTCCCTCAACGGAATCCTCTCTGTGTGGCGAGCAGCCAGTTCGCCAAAGTCTACCCCTGCTTTCAATGAATCCAAAAATTGTATCCCATATGAGCTGTCTCGCATATAGTAAATCTCGCTAAGGTTGACGCGGTCAGGCAATGTGTAGCGATCTCTGTTGTGTTCGAAGTAGTCGCGGAGAAGTGAATCCGCCGCCGAAAGTTTGCTCCAGATGTGCTGCTGCTCTGTTTTGTAGAGGAGGATACCTTCTTGATACTCTTTGAGCACCGCTTTGAATTGCGGAAATTCCTTCTCGATATTTCGCACCCGGTGGCGCAGTAATCGTCTTTCGGCAATACGATCCAGTGCATTCTGAATATTCTCTGCTGTGGCTTGCATCTTGGAAAATTCTGGATCCGACTTAAGTGTGGAGATGACAGAATCTAAAATCATAACTTCTGTAGCAAATGAGAGCACAGGCTTCTGCCTCAATGTGGGTGAGATTTTTTCAGCCCAACCGTCGTTCTCGAACCTTGCAGATGAATCCACACAGCTGAGAAGAGTATCGACAGCGTCATTGTGAAATTTGAAATTCACCGTACTCCTGTACTGCCCAAGAAACTGATTATAATCGTGCGTGTATCGGTTGTTCTGATAAACCTGCCGCAGCGTTTGTTTCACTTCCCGAAATGGTCCCAAGGGTTTCTCATCCGTCACCTTGATAAGGTGATAACCATAGGGGGTCCTCACGATGCCCGAAATCTCTCCCACCTTCAAGGAAAACGCCGCCTCATCAAAAGGCTGAACCGCGCGACGCCGCTCGAAGAATCCTAAATCTCCACCCTGCATTGCGCTCGTGATGTCTTGCGAGTGTTCCTTCGCTAGGGCTGCGAAGTCGGCCCCTTGGAGAATACTGTCCTGCAATGCCCTGATCTCATTGTAGGCCTTCAGAGTATCCTCGGGCGTGGGTGATGATGCTTCAAACCGAACCATAATATGACTCGCTCGGATCTGGCCACGGCTTTTCTTGCGATCTGTAACCTTGATCACATGATAGCCGTACCCCGTCCGAACCGGCCGCGGATATACTGCACCTACCTTGATTTCGTAGCATGCATCCTCGAACGCCGGCGCCATTACGCCTGAGGTAAAGTAATAAACGTCGCCGCCGGCCCCCTTCGTAGTCGCGTCGTCCGAATACTGCTGCGCTAGGCTCTGAAAATCTTCACCAGCCCTCGCTCGCTGTAGAAGATCCAGGGCTTTGTTCCATGCCTTGAGCGTATCCGCGCTGCTTGGCTTGGTCGGCAAACTAATCAAGATGTGGCTAGCCCTAATCTCTTCCTTCCTCCGTTGGTACATCCGTCGCAGCCCCAGTTCTACCAGAACTCGATCAAGGAGAAAGCTGGTGGCCAGTGTCGTCCGGTAATCCTTCAACTCCTGCAGAATTTCCGGATCTTTATCCAGTCCTTGGTGATACGCATCCAATACCTTTAGCCTGAATTTGACCAACAGATCGAGATATCTTTCTTTTTCCTCCATTGGCAATTTTTGCGCCGCTTCCCAGCTCCCGTTGCTTTTTGCCAGGTGCCGCTCATAATCAGCGATCGATATCTTCTCGGGGCCTACCTCAGCGATGATAGAAGCGCTCCCGGGTTTCACACATCCAGCAAATACAAGCACTGGGATCCAGAAAGCTATGAGTAGTCCTATTCGATTCGTGGTTTCCATGCGCCTTTCTTTTGCAGTTTCTGGGGATCCCAAACTTCAGGGCGCTTAATTCTAATCAAAACGGGCTACAAAATCAAGCAACGGCTCGACAATCCACAATATTTCCCGTCCGATCCACCGGATGGTACCTCCACTGCTGCTTGCCGCGCACCTGACACATCTTCTCATCCACGGACAGCATCCCAGCGCGGCCTCAACTCCTAGCTCATTTCCCACGGACTCTTGCATCGCTGTGCAGCTCTGTGCAGCATCCGCTGCAGGGAACTCGCAGAGAACTTCCGCCACACTGCCGATGCACCCACTGAGCTATCACCCGGTAGGTCCCTTATTCCTCTACGTACCGCGGAACCACCTCCAACTCAAATCCTTCGCCGTGTTGCTGCCGCGGATGCCTTCGAAGCGTAAAACTCTTTTTGCACAAGCAGCAGTGATACCGTTGAAGGCGAACCAAGACCTCTCCTCGCACTCGCAACTCCCGAAGCCATCGAATACCATTCCGCTTACTCCGCAATCCTCCACACTCAGGACATCGACGATCTTTTTTTTTCATTTCAAACTCGTTTTTCCGTCAATATACTTGGATAATCTCTCTCACTCCTTCTTCTAGATACTCTTAGCCGAAAAACAGCAACCGTTTAATGACACGCTTACAGAGTGCGGGTGCGCCCATTTTTTTCATGGGCGTTCACCTTCATGTCAGCATCACCCTAAGCCCAACCGTCTTTTGGGAGATATGTGGAACTGAGCACAGGTGCCGTCCGTGTTAGGATGAGCGAAGGACATCTGAATTTTCTGTTAAGACTCGACAGGAGATGCGGGGAGGGCGATGCGTGGGGTCGGAAAACGGTCAGGACGTGCTGATGGCAGTCCTGAACTGCCTGGGCCAAGCGGAGGCCGTTTTCTACGGGAGGTCAGGTGGGAAAGCATCACCTGCGTCCTCAATTCCGGAAGGCTTTCTTTAGTTCTTTTCCCGCTGTCTGGATTCTGCCGTCGAGGGCCGAACGCAACTCCGTAGTATATTAGTATTGGACTGCTGACTCTTGTGGATACCTCTCAAAGCTGCAGGAAAGGCTGACTACAGGCTCCACCAATAGTTTAGCTTCAAGAGGAAGACGTTTTGGGCTGGAAGTTTGAAGGAATTCGATACATTCGTTCCGAAGGAGGTGTGGAAGTCTTGATCGAACCCATCGCGCGCCTGTGTCCACACGACGAACAAAGTGCTTCCGGGTAGATACTCCCATCGAAGAACCACGTTGGCGTTGAACACTTGCTGGTTAAAATCCGGATTCAACCCAAACGTCGACAGGATTGACCGGAATTGAGCATCGAAGTTCTCAAACGTCGATGGAGAAGTAAGTCGCCGAAACGCCTCGTAGTGACCTTTCGCCAAGAACAGCTGGCCGTAAAGCTGGATCGAGAGATTTTTCGTAAAAGTAACCGTTCCGCCGAGCGTCGCACTATACTGCTTGGTTTCGCGGTCCCCAAAGACAGTTGCATTCGCGATCAAGTTCCCATAGGGGTTCACCCACGCTTCTTCTTTCATGGTGGAACCAAACAAGAAAGTGGCAGTGAGCTCGGCCCAAGGCACGGGTCGAAAAGTAATGTCTGCGTTGGCGAGAAATCCCTTCCCATTCTTCTCGGTGGAAGTGAAAACCGCGTAGTATCTGCCGACAGCTTTCGGTCTCGGGTCGGTGCTGACAAGAAACTTCATTACGACCTCCGCTGGCCGTTGATACAGTCCACGTCCTCGGGTTTCTCGATCATCATAGACGCGAAAGTTGCGCTGGAAGGAGGCACTCAGGCTCCAGAAATTTTTCAGCTCGACGATCGGATTGATCTCAAAATTCTTTGTGATGTTGACGCTCTCAAAATTCCATCGGTAGTCTGCCGCCACCCGGATGTAGTAGCGGCGGAGAATCCCCGGAGCAGTCAATTCCTGATACTGGATCTGGGAGTATCCACCGTGGTCGCTGGGTCGGAAGAAGAATCCAATGTCATTAATATTATAGTTTCGTGATGTGAAGTCATACGTGGAAGCATAGAGCCAATGTTCGCCTGCAATCTTTCCAAAATACATCCTTCCGGCGGTGCCTGTCTGCCGATCTCGGAAGTTCAGACTCGCTCGAGAAAAGGCCAAGTAGCCGTCAAGGCCAAACGTGCTGTTGGCAAGTCGCAAGTTCCAATCCACTCCCCCTGTTTGAGCAGGGAGGCGTCCTCTCCGGTTCACCATCGTTAGCATCGCACCGATCGTAGAGTTT
>JBBIJH010000001.1:0-40795 GCA_037446075.1 Ignavibacteriales bacterium | reverse complement strand
GTAGGACCGAGAAATTTGATCTTGGAGCTGCAACCTTTCTGACTATGGAACCATCCGCGGCCTGAACCGTCGCATGTTCCTCATCGGTTACGGCTTCAAGAGCACCGACTGAAATCCCCGAGGCGAGGTGAGCAGTAACTTTTGCCGCTCCCAAGATTGTTGTCTTCTTGGGAAGATCGAGGAGCAGTTCCCCAGGCGGGGAAGTTTATTGTGGCTGTAGTCCGATCCTTCTGGAATAAAACAATCGCATTGTCTGCCCATCGAATGCAGTGCCGAAGTCAAAGATCTGAGTTCCCTCAAGAAAAAATGGCCTCTTCTCTGGATAGAAGGTCTCAAAGGTTGTAAGATTCAGAACTGCCTGATCTGCCTCGACCTGGCCAAAGTCTGGGTTGAAGGTCGCGTTCAGCGTGGCAGTGCTACTGATGCCATAGCGGAGGTCGAGTCCAAGCCCTGCGTCGAAGTCGTCTTTCTCACTTTCAAGTCTCGCATCCGGATCACGAAGCTGACGAGAAAGAACGTAGGGGAGGGCTTCGAGATACACCGGAGGCGTAATGTTCTCGATGCCAACGAGGTGACCCATCTTTGAGACAATTCCAGTTTCGCGGCGAGGGATCAAGACCCACTCATCCGATTCTTTCTTCCGACTAATGTACCGGCGGAAGTTGATTCCCCATTCGTATCTTTTTCTTGGTGCGAAACGAAGCGCACTGAAGGGTATCCGAAATTCAGCGATCCAACCATTCCGGTAGATGCGTGTTGCCGCTTCCCATACCGCATCCCAGTTTACGTCGTAGATCACTCCGTCTCGTGAGTAGATACCGTCCGTCTGCACGCCAGAGACATTGACAGCGAAAACAAAGGCTGTCTGGTGGTCGTGGTAACTATCGATCGTAACGCTCACTCGGTCGGCCTCGATTGTGCGATCGCGGCGGGTTAATTGTCTTACAATCCTGCTCGCACGTGAGTCGTACATCAGGATTCCGATGTAGAGAGCATTATCATCATACAAAATTCTCACGCTTGTGGATTCCGACGGTGCCGCGCCCTCGACAGGATCGAATTGAGTGAAAGAGGAACTTGGCGGCGCAAGGGACCAAGCTTGTTCCTCTAGCGACCCGTCGATCTTCGGTGGAGTGGGAGTGCGCACCGCGCGGATTCTTTTCTCCGATCCCCCCGCGATGACTTCGAAACAAAGGGCAGAGAGAAAAAAAATTAGAGCGCTCTTTCTCATCCTGTCTGACTTTCGGCCAGAGGCGAGCATATCAGCCGCCGATTAGCAAATATTTTGGAATAGTGTAGTTTTTTAGGAATTAAATAGCAAGTTGTTTTTTACGGAAGGCTTAGACGCGCGAAAAATTGCCATTTTTTAAGGTTTTGCCCCAAGTTTCGCAACGTTCTCCACGTGGAAGGTCTGAGGGAAGAGGTCGATAGGTTGGAGGTACTCGAGCCTGTATCCTGCATCGGCGAGCGCGCGGATATCCCTCGCCTGCGTTGCGGGATTGCAACTCACGTACACAATCCGACTCGGTCGCAAGTGGACGATAGGAGCTACAATCTTCGGGTGCATTCCACTTCGGGGTGGGTCGAGAATGACGACGTCCGGCCTTCCCAGCTCGTCTATCCATTGACTGTCACGCGTGAGCTTTTCCTTCAAATCGCCCAGCAGATATGAGCAGTGTGTGATCCCATTGAGCTTCGCATTCTCTTCCGCATCGGCCACGGCACTCGGCACAGCTTCGATTCCGATCACTTTGCTTACGGCGTCGGAAATGAAAATTCCAAGGGTGCCTGTGCCAGCGTAAAGGTCATAGACAATATCAGTTTGCTTCAAATCAGCGAGACGCTTGACGAGTTCGAAGAGCTTCTCTGCCTGCTTTGTGTTTGTTTGGAAGAATGACTTTGCAGAAATCCGGAACTTGTATTTCCCCAACGTCTCTGTGATTGTTCCAGTGCCGTGATATATTCGCTCGAAATCCCCCGTTGCAATCTGTGCGCGTCGACGATTTATCATATTCACGAACGTCGTGAGAGTTGGAAATCGCTCAAGGAGACTCGCGCAGATTGCAGAAGCGACATCTGGACGATCCTCAAATGTGACAAGGTTCACCATTTTCTCGCCGGTATTCTTCCCCTCCCTGATAACAAGGTATCTTAAATAGCCGGACTCAGTCTCCGGATAATAGACGTCGAGCTTCTTCTACAGGCTGATCTCTTTTACAGCCCGTAGGACCTCGTTGCTGAACTCTGATTGAAGGAGGCACGCTTCAATATCAATCACCTTGTCGTATTTTCCCACACGATGAAACCCAACTGCGAAGGGGAGTTCATTTTCCTCTTTCTCGGCCGGCTTCAACTTCGGGGCCCATCTCTCACGCGAGAAGGAAAACTCGATCTTGTTTCGGTAGAAATAAACCTCTTCGGCTGGAAGCGTCGGGGCTACCTCGACGTCTCTGAAACCCCCGATTCGCTCAAACGCATCGATGACATTCTGCCGCTTCATTTCCAGTTGTGCTTGATACTGGACATGCTGCCAGGTGCAACCGCCGCAATCTCCAAAATATGGACACGGAGGGCTGGTACGGAAAGGAGAAGGAGAGAGAATGGTGGCGACGACACCTTCGACGAAGTTTCTCCTCACTTTCTCAATCCGCACTCGGACGGTATCACCCGGGACGACTCCAGGTACAAAAACGACAAGCCCGTTATGTCGTGCAACGCACTTGCCTTCGAGAGCACAATTTTCGATGCGGAGTTCCAGCATGTCACCGCGTCGGATCATGGCATCATGAGTAGGGGAGAAGGATGTCCGAGTCAGGAGAAAAGAACTGGAGCAAACCCTTGAAGATGTCGCATCGGACAAAACGGCTGTCGTCTTCGCTCTGACTTAGTTCTCACCGAAAAAGAATTGCGCAGAGAAATACGGAGGAGTCACAAAGAAAGACGGAGAAAAATTCAAAAAATTTCAACCACGTTCTTAGGACTTTTCCATGGAGAACTACTTCGGATAGTAGCGGAGCGGATTCGGAGAAAGACGGCACTCCTCGGCGATTCGGAATTGGCTAACCTTCTGCTGGTCTCGCAACTGATATAACCTTGGGACGAGACGATCGCGCAGTTCTACTGGCGTCAGCGGGTTGATGTAAATATACGTTCCGCCTTCGAAGCCGGCCGGGACGTTAATTCGGTACTTGATGAATATTCGCCAGGGCATTTCGTAAACGGCGTCAATCGGGGTATAGTACCACTCTTCGTTGCACGAGATATCGCTTCCGGTGGCAGCGTGGCAGGCATGCACAAGATCGCTGACTCCACGGAGCTCTTCTTCTGTATGCTCATGGGGTCGTGTGTGAGGAGACTTCGAGTAGATTTCGATCGTCGGGAAGCGGTGGCCGATGCCGACACACGCGAGGGCATGGTCGTTCTCGGCAAACACCAGGTTATGATGGGCGGCAAAATTTGCGCCGTACTCGTTGTATATATTAGGATCTTCGCGAAGCATTCGGAGCTGGCGCTGCATCGAAGAACCCCACTCGTCAAGTGCCACGAGTTGCTTGTGAAGATGGTCGAAGGAAGCCCCGGCAGCTCTCAGCCAATTTTGGAAGATGCTGATGTAGCGAACATAACGATTGCTGTCGAGGATGTCCAGCATCGCATCGATCGTGAAACGAAAATACCAGTAATGCTCCTCCGGTGTCATCTCACCGGAAGAGTACAGTTGCGAGTCCCATTCGGCACCAGGGCAAAAATGCCGTCGGACGATGATCAGCTCATGGCCGCCGCCGAAGAATGCGTCGGCCATGGTAATTTTTTCCTCCAGAGAGATTCTTTCTATTTCTTCTTGGGTTCTGCCGGAGGCACGTAGCTTGTAATCGATGATGTTCAGGACGTGTGTACGGCCTGCAGGATTACTGAGATAGGCTTCTTTCCAGCGTCGCTTCGCTTCGTTCAGCTTGTAGTTATAGTTTTTCTTCCAGTAGTCGAGGGTCACGATTTCGAAAAGGTTGGGTGTCCGACGGAACTCAGCCACGGAGTTGAATAATTGATCCGGCGGCACCATTTCCAGCTTCACGTACTTCCCATCCTGCCTGATAAGCCGAGATTTCTCTGGCGGTGTCTCAAGATATCGGGATGGGCAGAAGCTGCAGTAATCTTCGACTTCCTTCTTCTCAAGTCTTTTCGCGGTCGCCGGGATTCCATTTGTCATCGGGCGGCTGCCGCGACCGGGTACCGCCCAGACTTCGGTTCCAGTGAAGGGATTAATTTGCTTCACCGTGCCGTCGGGCATGATGTTATACAGCATATTTTCATGGAGCGAGTTCAGAGTGTCATGCATAGCGAGTCGTTGTTCATTGTTTCTGTGTTGGAGTTAGTATCGATTAAAGATGTGTTGCCTCATGCAACAGTCGATTCACTTTTGTCGGGCTATCTGCTTCTGCGTAGAAGCGGATCAGAGGCTCTGTTCCTGACGGCCGGACAAGAAGCCAGCCACCGTCAACAAAATACTTGTAGCCATCCGTTTGCTGAACGCGGAGGACTTTCTGCCCAGCAATAGACTTGATCTTCGTGTTGAATTTCTTCATGATATTTTTCTTCTCGCTCTCTGTAATATGCAAATCAATGCGGTTAAAGTAGTGTTTTCCATACTCGTCCGTTAGTTCTTTCACCAGCGCACTCAAGGATTTCTTCCTCTTCACCACCATCTCACAAAGGAGCAGGCCAATGAGAATCCCATCGCGCTCGGGTACGTGGCCACGAATCCCAATCCCACCACTCTCTTCTGCAGCGATCAAAATGTCCCGTTCCACCATCAGGCGACAGAGATACTTGAAGCCCACAGGCGTTTCGTGCAGAGTCAGACCATACTTCTGGCACATTTTGTTAATCATCTGGGTGACGGAGAGTGATTTTGCAACTTCGCCTCTCAGTCCCTTCTCCTCGACAAAATATTTCAGGAGAAGGGCGAACATCTGGTGAGAGTCCACAAAGTTTCCTTCCTCGTCCACCGCGCCGACGCGATCCGCATCTCCATCAGTTGCAAGCCCAATGTCGTATTTTCCCTTGCGTACGGCCTGTCTCAGCTCGGCGACATGCTCGGCCATCGGCTCCGGACGCATACCGCCGAAAGAGGGATTGAACGTATCATGAAGACAGTCGACATCCTGGATGAACTGCCCCATCACACCCTGGCCTGCACCGTACATAGCGTCGTAGAGAATTCTCAGACCGGAACGTCTGATCGCCGCTAGATCTACTTTCGTCTTGACTTCCTCGATGTAGATCTTCCGAAGGTTGATGTACTCGACCATCCCCTTTTGCAGGAGGGATGATAGAGTCTGAGTTCCGACGCTCGTCTTTGTTCTCAGGATTTTTGAAAGCTCTTTCTCAACGAGTGCGATTTGCTCGGGATGTGCTGGACCTGCAAAGTCACCGCGAATCTTGAAACCATTGTACTCTGCTGGATTGTGACTTGCCGTGATGATCACAGCCCCGGCCATGCCAAGCTTCTTGATCCCGAGGGAGACCATCGGCGTCGTTACGATGCTGTCTGCAAGCTTCACATGGATTCCCGCGCTGCCGATGACCTCTGCGCTCCTCTGGGCAAACTCACGCGAGAGGAACCGAGCGTCATAACCGATGAGAATCCCTTTCTTAATCTTCTCACTCTTTTTGAAGTAGTTCGCTGTGGCCTGAGCGACCTTTGCAACGTTCTCAAACGTAAAGTTCTCCGCAATTAGCCCGCGCCAACCATCCGTGCCGAATTTGATCGGTGTTACTATCATGATTCCTTTCCAACGCGAAAAGCTTTAAGGCCCGGGTAGATCCCTTTTTTCCCTAACTCCTCTTCTATCCTCAATAGCTGATTATACTTTCCCACCCGGTCTGTCCGACTGAGCGAGCCCGTCTTAATCTGTCCAGCGTTTGTCGCGACAGCGAAGTCTGCGATTGTCGTGTCCTCCGTTTCGCCGGAGCGGTGGCTGATGACCGTCGTGTAGCCTGCCTGCCTCGCGAGATGGATGCAATCGAGCGTCTCCGTGATCGTCCCGATTTGATTGAGCTTGACGAGAATGGAGTTCGCAATCCCTCGCTCGATCCCCTTCGAGAAGATTGAGGTGTTCGTGACAAAGATATCATCTCCGACGAGCTGGACGCGGTTGCCGAGTGCGTCAGTGAGCATCTTCCAACCATCCCAGTCATTCTCAGCCATGCCATCTTCGACAGATAGGATTGGATAATTCCTCACCCACGTCTCATAGAGCCTCACCATCTCTTCGGAGGTCCTCTTATTGCGGTCGGACTTTGTAAAGATGTACTGCTTCCCATCGTAGAACTCGCTCGCCGCAGGATCAAGTGCTAGATAAACGTCTCTCCCTGGTTTGTACCCGGCTTCCTCGATTGCAGCGATGATGATCTCGACCGCTTCTTCATTTGATCTTAGATTTGGGGCGAATCCACCTTCGTCACCTACTGCCGTGGAGTATCCCTTCCTCTGGAGTAAAGACTTCAGCGTATGGAAAACCTCTGCGCCGATGCGGAGCGCGTCGGCAAAGCGCTTCGCTCGGACAGGGACGATCATGAACTCCTGGAAATCCACACTGTTATTGGCATGTCGCCCGCCGTTAAGGATGTTCATCATAGGGACGGGCAACGTTCTCGCCTTGCTGCCACCAAGGTAGCGGTACAATGGAACCCCTTTTGCAGCGGTTGCGGCTTTTGCCACTGCCAGTGAGACTCCGAGAATCGCGTTCGCGCCCAGCTTGCTTTTATTCGGCGTTCCATCGAGTGCGACCAAGTATCTGTCGATCTTTTCTTGCTCGAGGGCATCAAAGCCCTTCAGTGATCTAGCAATTTTTCTATTCACATTCTCAACCGCCTTCAGCACGCCCTTGCCGCCGTAGCGGTTTTCCTGTCCGTCCCTGAGTTCTAGTGCCTCTCGGGTTCCCGTAGAGGCACCGCTTGGGACCGCAGCCCGTCCCACTACTCCACTGTCAAGTTGGACATCCACTTCGATCGTTGGATTGCCGCGCGAATCAAGGATCTCTCTTGCAATGATTCTGGCGATCTTGGTATTCAATCGGGTGTTTTTTATCTATTTGTGAGACGCGAAAAACTCCGAACAGCATCGAATCGAGCGGAGGTGAATAAACTGAAAAATCGGGTGAAAATCAAACCGCTGTTTCTCCTCTTTCCAATCGAGAACATTTGCGGAGTTCAAAGACGCTCTTTCACTGCATTAAATACTTCCTCGACCTCTAAGAGCCGCATGCATTTCATGTACCCCTCCCCCGTCTTGTCACAGAAGTCCAGATGGCAAGGATGGCACCACACATCTTTTCTGAGTGCAAGATGTCCGTCTGACTCCTTGTAAGGAAACCAGATGTTCTCTTCCCCAGGCCCAAAGATTCCGATAGTTTTCGTTCCTACCGCCACCGCAATGTGCATTGGCCCGGAGTCATTCGCCACGTACACACTGACGTGTGAGAGGATCGCCGCCAGTTGACGCAGTGGGAGAACTTCGAGAACCGTGATGTTTCCCACACACTGACGTGAAACTTCGGCCACAGCATCTCGATCCTTCGGCCCCTGCGTCACGAGCACCTGGGCTCCAAGCTTGGCAATAATACGGTTGGCGAGTTCGACAAAGCGGTCGGAGAGCCAGACCTTCGCCGGCCAGCTTGCCCCGGGATGGAGTCCAACAATCGGTCGATCCAGATCAATTCCCTGCCACTTCAGATAGATCCGTGCTTCCCGCCGTTCGTCCTCCGTCAGGAAGATCTCCGTTTTGAAAGAGTCTGGCTCGACGTGCAAGAGCTTAAGAAACTGGAAATAGCTCTGAATGACATTCCTCCTCGGTTCTTGTTCTTTGATCCGGACTGTGTACAGTCGGCTGCGAAATTTGCCGTCGAGACCCACACGCACTCTTGCCCCCGTCGTATAGGCGAGTAATGCGCTCCGTGGATTGCAGAAGAAGTCGACCACGAGGTCAAATTCTTGAGCGCGAAGTTGCTTGAAGAAGAGAAAGAGCGAGAGAGGGTTTACCCGGAAGTCGAATGGGATGATCTGATTTACATAGGGGTTATGTTCAAGGAGTGACGCGGATTCTTTTTCTGCTAGGAAGGCGATGTGAGCATCTGGATACGCCTGCCGCACGGCTCGGATAACAGGGGTCATTAAGACAACATCCCCAATGAACCTTAAGCGCGTCAGGAGGATTTTCCGATAAGGTTTGGCCGCGTATCTCTCGGTCATCGTCATTCGATCCAATCTCGATGGTCATCTAGCCAGTCACAATACTCGATGAGGTCCTCGATGTAGTTCACATCTGCTTCGTTCATGGTGTAGTTCAGAGATTGCCAGAGATGAACCTTTGCGTTCTGAAACTCCTTCAGGTGAAAGAAACAGAGTCCCGCGGTCTTCTCCAGCTCAAAATTCAGTAACGGGTCTCGGAATGGTTTTCGAAGAAGCTGGATGTTTTCAAGGGCGTTCTTGTAATCGCGTTGCCGAACATTCAACTTTGCGAGGAGATAGGGGACGATGGCTACATTGGGATCTCCAGCGAGAATTTCCTCCAAGATTAGTTTTCTGGTGGAATCTTCGCCTGCCGTCTCCAGATAGCGCTTCATAGGCCCACCGATCTTCGGGTACGACAAACTCTCAAGCCGGACCGCAGCGGCTTCGCTGTAGGTCCGATGGACATCGAGTGCCCGAAGTTCTTTGTAGAGAACCTCCGCATCCTCCTCCCTACCGAGAATCCAGTAGCAGTCAGCCAGAATCAGTTTCAGCCCTACAAAACTCTGGGCAGAGGCGGTATCTTCCAGAGTCGCATGGATTGCCGCGATGACGGTGTCGTACCTTTTCAGTAGAAACCCTGCATTGATCAATCCAAGCTTCGCCTCACGGTTCTTGCTGAGAGCATAACTTCTTTGGAAAGCAGAGGCAGCCTCGGGATATTTCTTCTCCCTCAAGAGCTTCGTGGCGTTTTCATTTATGTCGGCGATCGTACGGGCACAGACCTTGGAGAAGATCGAAGGTCGGGCAAAAAGAAGTTTCGCCCTTGCCTCGTCTGTCGGTGGCAGCTTCACAGATCGAAGGAACTCTTTCCACTCTTCGATCAGTTTGGGAAGAGGCTCCCGGTAGACTTTCTCAAATTGTCCGGACCGATAAAGAGCAGTGAATCGCTTTCGACCATACTCGTCGAGAAGATACCGACAGAAAGAACCAGAGAGAAGGTAACTGACGGACGATGGCTTTGTCGCAAATCCCGTAAATGAGAAGAGGTCTCGGATGTCCCCTACCGGCCCGAAACGGAGAATAGCCGCCGCGACCTGATGTGGCGTGCGGTCGCCGGCGTCCCAGTCCACTGCGACGGCAAGCCCTTCGATCAATCCGGGATTGGGAGCAATGCGCAGGATCGGCATCCCGAATTGGGCCGCGAGGACGTGGACAAGCTCATGACGGAAGGAGCTCTCGAACGAATCGTAATTCAGATGAATCTCGCGGCGATGTGGCTTGGCGATGTTCGTAGTCTTTGCCCCGATGAGTCGCTGTTTGATCTCCGGGGTAGGATAAATGTAGGAGTCGATCTTCCTATTCACGTTTGTGTGGAGGATTCGGCTCACCTGAGCGTAGCGGAACTCATGTTCTGCCGCGATCCAGCGAATCTGGTCACTCGGAATCTGATTCGACGAATAATAGATACGGAAGTGTTGGGTCGAGTAAACAGTCCCAAGTTGTTTCTGAATAAACGAAGCAGAAGATTCCAAGCCGAGTTCGTTCCGAAATCCATACGCAAGCGCGAGCAAGAGCAAGCCAGCGATCGCCACAAAACTTTCAGGTCTTCTTTCAAAGAGATGCCGAAGCGCCTTTAACCTTCCCGGAAAGCCTTCCGCCAGCGATGAGTGCTGAAAAACAGGTAAAGCGAGACACAACAACGTAAGGGCAACGATGAGTGTGGACCCTCGAGAAAGAAGCAAAGAAGGCGTAATCGTCAGCACCTCGTCATATGTAAACCCTGGAAAGTAACCAAAGAAGAAGTTATAGGCATAGAGTTGAGGCGAGCTGAGCGTGAGGTAAACGGGATGAATCAAAACAAGCAGAAAAATAAGGACGTACCAGAATACAGCCCGTCGAAACCAGACAGCAGTCCAGACACCGAGCGCAGTCGCAAACACAGCCGTGATCATTGGAATGAGAAGGAAGAAGGCAAAACCATTCGCGAAAGAGCAGTTTTTTACCATGAGAGCGTTCAGAGAGATCAAAACACATGGGATGAGAAGAAGAAGTTCGTTGAGACCCAGGCTGTAAACAGTGAGGGAGAGGAATTCTCGGCGGGAGGCAGATGCGATTTCAGCTCCCCGCTGGCGGAAGAGTGAGATCGCGAGCAGCCCCGCAAGGAGTCCCGTGGCAATTCCAATGACGGCAGAAAATTCGTAACCGAGATAATTGAAGAGCGGGGTTCGACTGAGAAGAATCGAAAGAAGAGCATAGAGAAGAGCAACGCGAAGGGCGGGTTTGTTACGGATGGATTTTTCAAGGAACGCCATTTTCGACGGGCCGGAGACTGATCTTACGCACCGAGCGATCTTTCGCCCCAAAAACACAAAACCCAAAGAACCAGAAAGAATTATGGACGCAGAAACAGCGAAAAAAACACTTCAAGGGCAAATAATTCTTTATGAAATCTTTGTGTCTGAGCGTCTCCGTGGCGAAGCATTCTTAAGGTTTGGAGAACCTGTGGTAGTGGTTCCACCATCCGCCCATCGGGAGGGAAGCAGGCACTAAAACTCTTCCCCCGAGACGCGCTTGATATCTGCACCGAGAGCTTGAAGCTTCTGTTCGATTCGTTCGTACCCGCGATCGATGTGGTAGACGCGGAGAACTTCTGTTGTTCCCTCCGCGACGAGTCCGGCCAAAATCAGAGAGGCCGAGCCGCGAAGGTCAGTCGACATCACCTTTGCCCCCTTCAACTTCTCGACGCCTTTTACTACTGCGACGTTCTCCTCGACCTCGATGGAAGCGCCGAGCCGGTTAAGCTCTGGAACATGCTTGAAGCGGTCGTAGAAAATCGTCTCCTTGATCACAGCCGTCCCTTTGGCGAGCGTCATCAGCGCGATCCACTGTGCCTGAAGGTCAGTCGGGAAGCCCGGATAGATAGCCGTCGTCACGTCGACGGGGTTGATTCTTTCCGGTGCAACAACTTCGACGGTATCTTCAGAAACAAACAGCTGAGCCCCAGCTTCTTCCAGTTTTGCCAGCAGAGTAGTAAGATGATCCGGGTTGCATCTCTCGACCCTTACTCGGCCACCTGCCAGAGCCGCTGCGATGAGGAATGTTCCCGCTTCAATCCGATCAGGGATCATGATTTCATTCGTCGGATGAAGTTCATCCACCCCTTCAATCTCGAGTCGATTTGTCCCGATGCTGTGGATTTTCGCCCCCATCTTGACAAGAAGCTGTGCCAGCGCGGTGATTTCCGGTTCTATCGCGGCGTTCTCAATGACCGTTTGCCCCTTGGCCAGAACGGCCGCCATCATCACGTTGCCCGTCGCGCCGACGCTGGAGACATCAAAGGCGATCTTCGCGCCGACCAATCGGTTTGCCTTGGCTACAATATAGCCTGCATCGAGAGTGATCTCCGCCCCGAGCTTTCGAATGCTTTCAATGTGGAGATTCACCGGCCGAGGACCCCATGCACATCCCCCCGGTAGAGAGACTTTCGCATATCCATAGCGTGAGATCAGCGGACCAAGAACGTAAAGGGACGCCCGCATCTTCTTTACATGTTCGTAGGCCGCTTCGTAGTTTGTCACCCGCGTGCTATCGATGGTCAGGGTGTGATCCTTCTGTTCGATCTGGAGTCCCATGGACTGGAGCATCCGGGACATTGTGATAACGTCTCGAAGCCGTGGGGTGTTCGCGAAGTGGTAGGTTCCGCCAGCGAGGAGCGTCGCGGGCATGAACGCGAGTGCAGCATTCTTGGCTCCGCTGATGCTAACGCTGCCGGCTAAGACCTTCCCGCCGTGGATGATGAATTTATCCATTCGCTCTCTCTCACGGTGATGCGGGATGTAGGAGATCAGAGTTGGGATGTGAGAATATCAATACTCTCCCGCTTCTAATCTACGTGAATTTTATGGAAAGGTCAACGCAGGCGGTCGCTCAAACTGCAGGATTCCTGCAGTCACCACTTGCAATTTAAGATCGGGAGGATTACCTTTGAGCAACGGTAATTGCGCTAGGCATCCCCCCAATTTGCCCAAGAAGCTCGCCATGGAGTCTCAGAAGAAACTCTTCATCGCTGTTGCGGGGAACATCGGTTCGGGAAAATCGACCCTGACGAGGTTGCTCAGTGAGCATTTCCACTGGCAGCCATACTATGAATCTGTAGATGATAATCCCTATCTCAGTGATTTCTATGCAGACATGCGGCGGTGGTCGTTTCATCTGCAGATTTACTTTCTCTCAAAGCGCTTCATGAACCAGAGGCAAATCCTCGAATCCGAGCGCAGTATCATCCAAGATCGGACGATCTATGAAGATGCGGAGATCTTCGCGCGCAACCTCTACGACATCGGGAAAATGGATCGCCGTGACTTCGAGAACTACCAAGCACTCTTCAAAGTAATGACGAATTACCTGAAGGCGCCAGACCTTCTGATCTACCTTCGTGCTTCTGTCAAGACACTTCTCCGTCAGATCTCGATGCGGGGAAGGGATTTCGAGAGGGGGATTACACGCGAGTATCTAGAGCAACTGAACCGACATTATGAGAGCTGGATTGCGCGTTACGACCTCGGCCCGTTGCTCGTCGTCGAATCGGATAACATCGATTTCGTGAAGAACGGTGAACACTTTCGGCAAATTGTGACTCGCGTCGCCCGAGCACTGCGGGAAGCCGGCCTCTCCGTTCCTCAGCCTACTTCGAGGTGAGTTTCCGCTTATACTCTCCCTCGTTCTTTACAAGCGCTACCGCCACTTTCAGCTGCTTATCATCCTTTAGGACCGCTAGGATTCTCCCCTGCTCGCCCTGATACCGAGCGAGGAGCTCCTGGGCGAGAGCTCGCCTGATTTCACCCTTGTGACGGGCGAACTCTTTTTGTTTTTCTTCAGAGATTGATTTTGAGAGCCGATCGATATCCTTGAGGAATCTAGGCCCGTAATTCTCTTTCCGCGCAATTTCTGCAAGCTCCTGCACTTTCTTCTCGCTCTCTTCTTGATACTCAAAATTCTTGCTCGCTAGGAATTTCTTGAACTCTTCAAGGACTGTTTCGTCCACCTCGAAGTTGTCAGGGACAGTCTTGTGCTCTGAGACGTAATGCGTGGCAAACTTAAAGAACATCGCTTTCTGAATCAAGGCTTTGAGGAGCTCGCTCTGCTCTTCTTCAGCCACAATCGTGTCCGGCAGGATCCCTCCCGCTTCGTAGACTTTTCGGTCGTGGGCAGTGCGGTATTCTTTGCGGAGGCTGTCTGGGACAATCTTCACACCACCGTCTTTTCCTTTCTTCGAGTAATCCAATTCCTGGATACTCCGGCCGCTGGGCGTATAGTAGCGGGCCGTTGTCACTTTGAGAGAGGAATTGTACGGCATCGGTACGATCGTTTGCACGAGGCCCTTGCCGAAAGTTCGCGTCCCAACAATGATACCGCGGTCGAGGTCCTGAACAGCACCGGCAAGAATCTCGCTCGCGCTTGCGCTCATTTTGTTCACAAGGACGGTGAGGGGGACGTCTCCTACCATCGGGTCTTCATTCACGTAGAATTTTTTCTCCGTCTCACTTCTCCGCCCCTTTGTGGAAACAACTAAGCTCCCTCTCGGAAGAATTTTCTCTGCGACGTTCACTGCTACGTCTAAGAGTCCTCCAGGGTTGTCTCGAAGGTCGAGGACGAGTCCGCGGATCGGCCCCTTCGTTTTCAGTTCCTTCAGTGTCTGGCGCATTTCATCACCCGCCGTCCGGTTGAAGCGCTCCAGCTTTACGTAAGCAATCCCTTCCTCGAGGAATCCGGCATAGGAAACGTTCTTCGGGCGTATCTCCTCTCGAATCAGGACAAAATCCAGGGGGGCTTTCTCTCCCTCGCGTTCAATTTTGACTTTCACCTCTGTACCGGGCTGACCGCGTACCATCGCGCGGACAGAGTCAAGCCGCATGCCGGTGATAGGGCGGCCATCAATCTCGAGGATGCGGTCGCCGGCACGGATTCCTTGCCTGAAAGCAGCATATCCTTCCATCGGCGAGAGAATGACAACCATGCCGTCCCGCAATCCGATGGTGACTCCTATGCCGCCATACTTCCCCGTTGTGATCAGGTCAACTTCTTCTTTTTCAGTCTCATCGATGAACACCGTATAGGGATCTAGGGCACCGAGCATGCCGTCGATCCCGGACCTCATGAATTTCGCCGGGTCGACCTCATCGACATAATTGGTCACAATCTCCTTGAAGACGGCGCCAAAAATGTCGATGCTTCTGTCGAGCTTGAAATAATCCACATCTCCGGGCAAGAAGAAGCCCAGCGATGTGACCAGCAACAGAAAGACACACAGCATGCGTATGGACGATGTTGATCCCGATTTCGTCGAGAGAGATCTTCCCTTCATTCTTAGGACCCTCCAACAAGTTTGTTCTTTGGGATACGAAGGCAATGACGTACCTCGTTCCAGATCTTTTCCTGTAGAACGGAGACGGCTTCTTTCCCGTCGAGGACAACGAAGCGATGAGATTCGGCGCGGGCGAGTTCCAAGTAACCACGTCGAACTCGGTTGAAGAATTCCTTCCCTGAGCTTTCCATTCGATCCTCTTTCTCACTTGTCATACTCATTTGCCGCGGGCGAACGAGGCTGATTCGCTTTTGCAATTCGTCGAGATCGATGTCGAGGTAAAAAGTGAGATCGGGCACAAGGCCGGCGGTAGCAATGGTGTTGATCTTCTTGACTCCTTCGAGATCGATGCCGCGCCCCCACCCCTGGTAGGCCGTCGTGGAATCGTAGAACCGATCGCAGATGACAATTTCACCCCTCTGCAGCGCTGGTTTGATCACTTCCCTGACCAGTTGTGCGCGGGCAGCCGAAAAGAGGAAAAGTTCCGTGGCATCACTCATTCCACTATTGCGAACGTCGAGCAGGATGAAGCGGATTTTTTCAGAAAGCTCCGTCCCGCCAGGTTCGCGGATAAAAAGAACAGCCGGCCCTTCTCCCGACTCGTACATCTTCTCCAGAGATTCCGCAAGGAGCTTCGCTTGGGTCGTCTTTCCGGAACAATCTAACCCTTCGAACGTGATGAGCATACGAGACAATGATTCCTTGAGTACTGCAAGCAGTTCTTGCACAGATCCATCAGTGCATCACAAGGTAGCAGAGAGGATAAAGAAGCTTCGGACGATTCAGCGTCAGCAATTAAAGAATTTTTGCCTACATTTGCAAACTAGACAAAGAAGATACACGCATTTCGCGTCCAGCCGGCGGCTTGATTATCACTCCATTTTGGAGTAATTTCGATGGCGGAGTCAGCTTCAAAGCGAGCTCATGTCAAAGAAAACCGCCAACGCAAGGCGCCGTCCCCTTAAACGCAGCCAGCCGAAGAAACTTTCGACTGCTTTGTCGGATTCACGTCTTGAGGACTATGAGACGATTCAGGAAGCATTGGGGGGAAGCCAAGCGGCCTACGAGAAACTCCTGAGGAAGTACCATGACCCCATTTCCATGCTTATTTACCGCATGGTGAGAGACAAATCGGAAGTTGAGGATCTTACACAGGAGGCGTTCATTAAGGCATTTGCATCCCTCAAAAGCTTTAACCATGAATTCGCTTTTTCCACGTGGCTCTATAAGATCGCAACGAACAACTGCATCGATCACATTCGAAGGAAAAAGCTCCAGTCCTTCTCCCTCGACAAACAGTTTGATACGGAGGATGACCAGTACACTTACGAGGTGCCCGATACCACCTATCAGCCGGATCGTCCGATTATCGAGAAACAGCGCGCAAGGCTGATTGACGATGCTATCAATGCACTCCCGGAAAAATACCGTCGCGTGATTATCCTCCGTCATAAGGAAGAGCGCGATTACCAGGAGATCGCCCGCATCCTCCATCTCCCGCTGGGAACGGTGAAAGCCCACATTTTCCGAGCACGGGAATTGCTCAATAAGTACTTGCGCGACAAAATTCAGCAGGTTTAGCCTCCTGTAACCATTCCTCCAGCCTTCTCGTATACAGGATTGGCAGCACAGAACATCACGCTAATCGTCGGAGCTTCGCGGTGACCGATCGGTTGATAAAATTCAGCCTTCTTGCTGTTCTCCTTCTTCTTTTCTTGACCTCTCTCGGGACATCACTGCTTCTATCCCTCTCCTCAGGCTACCGTGAAATCCTCCGCTCCAGTGAAAAGGAATTGAGGGTAAACCTTGAGTCTGCCCTCGGGAAAGTCTATGTCTCCAAGGGGGATCCAAGGAAAATCTGCACCGTCAGCATCAAGGAAACAGACCGCGAAAAGGGAAGGGGGAAAGTGAGCTACCGCGTTGAGAGAGGTGTCGGAGATTTGAACCTGGAACTGACCAAGTATGAAAAATCGCAGTCGGATGACTTGAAAGACGAGGATTTCAATCTCGAGGATCTCGAGGACTTGGAGTCTGGGAAATGGTACATACGGTTTACGGATGCGATTCCGATTTCGTTCAACGTGGAACTGGGACTCGGTGCTGGTGATTTCGATTGCAGCGGCCTGATGGTCAAGGATTTCAAGATGTCCACAGGCGCGAGTTCGGTTCGGCTGCGTTTTGGAGAACCTAACAAAACAACTCTCGATTACATGAAGATTGAGACGGGTGTGAGCAAGTTTGTAGGGGAGGGACTTGGCTATGCAAATATCCGGCGTCTCGACTTCAGCGGAGGAGTGGGAAGCTACACGCTCGACTTTGGCGGAAGCATGAAAGAAAATATGGACGTCAAAGTCGAAGTTGGCCTTGGCGCAGTGACCCTTCGTATTCCACGAGATGTGGGCGTGCGGATCCAGCATGAGGAAAGTTGGGTCTCGAAGATTGATGTCTCGAGAGATATGCAGCGAAAGCAAGGACTTTACATCAGCGATAACTACTCTTCGGCCGCCTCTCGAATGAATATCAAAGTCGAATCGGGCTTCGGCCACGTGAAAGTCGTGCGCAGCAGCCCGTAAGCAGAGCCTTCATCACATCAAAGCGTTTCTTCTTTGCTGCGGCTTCTGGATGGCGACGGATCACTTCAATAACAGCATCTTCTTCGTCTCAGCAAATCCTCCAGCTCTCAACCTATAAAAGTACACTCCTGTTGCGTAAGCCCCCAGGGAAGTTTTGCCGCTCGGAAATTCTGCGGCTTCAAAAACCTTCGCGTAGCTCCCCGGGGACTCCAGGCCATCGAAGAGAATCGTTACAAGCTCTCCTGCTGTGTTGAAGACTTCGAGTCGCACATGGCCAGGCGACTGCAAATCGTACCGAATCACCGTCACGTCATTGAAGGGATTAGGAAAATTTTGTTTGAGGGAAAAGACCGCTGGCACTGTCTGACCACCTTCATCTCGCATAGAGAATTGAGAAGCATAGGAGCCGAGTAGATCGCATACGGCAGGTTCACGAGAGCAGGTGAAGCCGTATCGATCAGATTTCTGCCAGTCACTGAAGACGATTTGCCACACGAGCCCACCAGACGACTGGGAATTGAAGAGTGCGTTCAGCCATCCTTCATATACCAGGTGCTTGCTGCCAATGGCCCCGAACTCCCCAAGGATGAGAGGCTTGCCAAAGTTCCTCGATGCCTCGGCGTGATCCAGGATCCAATGGGCCCCATCGGTTGCGCTAAGCTTCCATCCCTCTGAATAAAGGTGAATGCTCGCGAGGTCGATGCTCGGAATCCGGAGGTTGTTTGTGAACGATACACCCGCGGTGCCATCGAACAGCCAGGCCTGATTGCTATAGTCGGTGCTCAAGCGCAAAGCGGTTCGAGACACATCGAACCCTTCCTCCCCAGTCGCCAAGAGATGATTTCGATCAATGGATTTCACGAAGTCGCCAATCTCAGAGATCCAAGCACGAACAATCTCTCCCGTCTGATCGGATGACCGCGGCTCGTTTGCCAATTCCCATGCAAGGATTGTCGGGTCATCGGCATATCGCCGACCGTTGAAGGTGTTCACTCGAGTAAGAAGCATGGAAACGTACGCTTTGTACCATTGCTTGATGCCGTCGATGCGATAGAAGTCGTCGTGAATGAAGCCCGCGGCAACGTGGATATGGTAGAATCGTCCCGTTGGTCCTTCGATACGGGCAGTGTTCTGCTCAGCGTCCGGCAACTGAACGGGGGGTGCGGACGCTGCAAGCTTCCTTCTGCTCGATTCCGCATACCAGCGTACGTATTGATTCATCCCTCCAAAGTCTTCCCAGTTGTTCACAAGCGGGATGACGAGTTTGATTCCGAACTGAGCCGCCTGGTGTAGAACATAGTCAAGTCCGCGAACGCCACTCTCATTGAACTGGCCCGGTCTATACTGAATTACCTCAGGTTTGAGGGAATCAGGAGAGTCGTAGAACCCCCAGGTGCGAAGACAGCGCAGCCCGTTGGCTTTTGCCGTCAGGAAGATTTCTTGAACCTGCGCATAGTTTCCCCTTGCGGCAAGTTGTTGGAGGTAATAGGCATTCGCACCGACAAACGAAAACGGGATACCGTTCAGGTACAGCATCCCGTTTCTTGCCTCTACAAAATCTTGGCTAAACCCGAAGCCTTGCCAAAGGTAAAGGATCGCAAACGTCGTGAGGCACCGCCGCGTCCACAAGATTCGTACTTTCCTTTACTTTAACAAGATTGTCTTTTTGGTCGCAGAGTAAGGCCCTGCCTGAATCCGGTACAAATACACGCCACTGGGCAAACTTTCTGCCTTGAATCTCACGGATTTCGCTCCAGCATCCTGAATCTCATCGACCAGTGTTGTTATCTCTTGCCCGAGGAGAGTATAGATCTTTAGGGTAACATGAGTCTGCTCTGGGAGGCTATAGGTAATTGTTGTCGTTGGATTGAATGGATTAGGGAAATTCTGCTGGAGATGGAAAGAGCCCGGTATCGTCGCCTTGGCGTCAGGAACCGATGTCACCGAACCACTGAAAGAAAAGACGTACAGCCCGGTTTGAATATCAGAAAGGATGATTCTGCCTGATGGAAAGTAAGGATACACATTCCACGCACCCGCAAACGTGCCGTCGGGACCGGAATACGTATCGTAGGATCCTGCAGGCATGGGACGCGCGGGATTCGAGATATCGACCACGACATAGCCAGCAGTGTAGTATGCAATGTGAGCAAAGTTGCCGCGGACATAAACATTGTGGATGATGGCATTTGGATCCGCCGTGAATTCGGCAACCAGTGTGGTGCTTGCCAGGTTACGAATGTCCCAGATCTTGAGATTTTTCGCGGTTGCACCAACCTCATCGGTTGTGAGAGCGTACATCCCATTTTCTGTAGTCCACACATTATGCGTACCGGCATTCGGATATGTAATCTGTGCAATCCGTTGCGGAGTTGTCTTGTTCCGTGCATCGATGATGCTGACCCCTTCTCCCCGAATACCAGCTGCAAAGATTGTGTCATTTCGCACATAGCAGTCGTGAACGTAGTGTTCTACCCATTCTCCGACCTTTACTGGATTTACTGGATCAGCGAGTGAAACGATCGCGATTCCCCCGACCGAGGTTGCGTTCCCGCCGTTCAGATAGAGATACGGTCCGGCTTGAGAAATCGTGTGAGCACGATCAAAACCGGGATAGGTCCAAGTTTTCACCAGGTGCGCTGAGTCGGGAAGAAAAGACAGATCCACAATCTGAAGGCCCGCACCGGCGCGATCCGAGACAACATAGGCGTAGTGGGAAAATGTTTTCATTTCCCGGTAGATAGAGTTCAATCCCGGGATGAAGGCTACCTCTCTTGGATTCGTTGGAGTCGTAATGTCGATGATCGACATACCTTCGTAGACACCGAGCAGAGCGTACTCCCTACCACGGCTGTCTGTGTATCCCCAGCAGCTCGAGTAGGCAAACGGAGGTGACCCGGTGCTTTGTCCGTGCTTGTTGTCGAGATGGCCAAGAAGGATGACGGGTGAGGACTGCTGAGCAAAGACTCCTAATCCGTGCAGTAGAATCACTAGCGTCGCAGCAAGCAGCAATCGAGATGGCCTCATTCCCTCTACCTCATTAGATACTATCTAAGGATTACCAATTTTTGTTGTACTGAATGTAGTTGTCTCAACCTAGTACAGGTCCACGCTCTGGACGTGGGGCAAGACTTCACCACTGCGCTGTCTTTAGGGGATCGGATATCCAATGAGGCAGACCGGCGACTGCCAGGAGCTAACCACTTCTGCTTCGTGGAGTGCTTCGATTACAATATAAACCTCGATGTACTGCTGAAGATGGTCCTCTGTCTCATTGTACCAATACCCATTCCAGGCGTAAACTTCCTGCCATTGGTAATTGGTGACATATCCATATCTGAACCATCGAACGTTGTAATCCTGAACAATCATTGGTCGGGGGAGGCCGTTCTCGCACTTTACGTACCATGCGTACATTTGCGCGGCCCACTCATTCTGCGTCTGCTGGTAGGCATCCCAAGTGATCTCAGCTCTATCAGAATTACAATTGCTGAATGCGGTCTGGTATCGACCTGATTTTACCCCGCGCGATGCTGACAGCGCAGATCCAGCTCCTGAGTTTATGGGCTCCTCCGCTGTTGAAACCCCAGCTGGGCATCCAAGAAGGGAGAAGCAGAGAGGTAGCGCCACTGCAAATATTAAATGGGACCTCATGATGATTCCCCTTTCGAAAGGCTGTTTGTTCATGGCCGATTAGGCCCCTGCCAAGGCTCTACCTGATTGCTTTCCCTGAGCTGTTGAAAGAAGAGGTGAGTCTAATTCTGACGCTCGAGTAAAGAATGCGGTGGACTACCCGACGATGGCCTAGCAGTTGTGTCAAGAGGGACGACACTGAACCCCCTCATCGTAGTATCGTCATAGTTTTCACCTGAACATAGGGGCCTGCCTGTAACCGGTAAAAATAGGCTCCACTCGGCAGATCTGAACCTTTGATAAATACCTCATACCGGCCGCTAGGTTGGAAACCGTTAACGAGTTGTGCAACCTTTTGGCCCAGAACATTATAAATCGCCAACACAACATAGCCATCGACCGGTAAATCGTATCGAACCGTGGTACCCGGGTTAAACGGGTTTGGATAATTCTGGTACAAGACGAAATCCGCTGGCATGAATCTAAAGAATGTCGTGATTTCTTCGGAGAATCTTGAGGAGCCGTTCAAATCGACCAGCCGCAAGCGATACACGTAGGTGCCGCTCTTTGCCAAAGTGTCCTCGTGCGAATACGAGTATGACCCGGGGATCCCCGTCGTATTAGCTGATTTAACTGCAGAAATTGTTTGAAAGCCGTTCTGTTCGATGGAGCGGCGTTCTACTTCAAACCGATCCAAATTTATCTCTTGGCGGGTTTGCCACCTCAGAAGTACAGTCTGTCTTTTGGCTTCAGCGGTGAAGGAGGAAACTATGGTTTCTGGCGTAACTTTCGGAATGTTCTGGAACTTTGCTTGGGCGAGTTCAACATTCCTTTGTAAGCCTTGCAAATCTCTTCCGGCAACTACAGCAAAACCGACAACGACGCTGTCGTTGCCCGCGATCGAAAAGGGCCCCGTCCCGATCACGAACGATACATCTCCGGGGCCATCCCTATTCCGCGAAGTTCCGGTGCTCAGCGATTCCCACTTCTCTTGTTTCGTATACCCATCGTAAAGTCCCCAAGGATTCCCCGGTGCCTGATGGTCGTTATTAATAGCGCGGAACAGAGGAGTTCCCGGAGTCAGAACCGCCGTCCCCACAAACGCCTGTGACCCACCAATGGCCGCATCATAAACGTATCCCAGCTGCCTGGTCTCGTCGTAGCTGACGATATTCTCGTATGGAGTGCTTTCTGGGACGTCCCAATCGAAGAAAAGCCCGACACGAAGATTCGAGATCGGGGTGGATCTTCTATTTATAACCGTGTACATCAAAAGAATGAAATCATTGTTTGGCGCATCCCTGAATGCAAACGTGTTTAAACGAATTCGCAAACCCACTTGATTCGTTGTTCCGTTGGCGTCTGTGAAGATGCTCAGTCCCTCCTGGTTTGAGAAGGTGGGTGATGGTGAGAAGCCAAACCGTTTTTCAGAGGCAAAGTCGTTACTTTGAAATTCAGTTTCGTTCCGGGCCGCATCTACGACGTGACTCGCGTCCGTCGCTGCCATGAAAGCGCCCTCGAAGAGTAAGTTCTCGCCCCCAGATGGATGAAAGACAAACCCGGAACCTTGCCGGTTGTCTGGAAAATCGTTGAACGCAAAAGTCCCCTTGCTCGTCACCGTCATCGTGATGTTGTTGACGTTGTGGTCCTTATACGTGGCATTGAGAGTGAGTTGAAAACCTGTGAAGTCTCGGTAAGCACCGTCCGAGAAATTCACGAAAAGAGTGGCCTTATGGTTTTCAGGAGCAGAGGGAGAAACTTGGAAAATGAAGGGGGTGGAAGAATTCGTCACGGTCTGAAGGGTTCCAAGAGCACCCACTGTAATGTTCGCATTCGTGATGGTGATGAATGGGTCAGAGGAAACAAGCCGAGCCGTCGCGTTTGTGGTTGGACGGAGAAAATTCCTGAACTCTCCCACAAGCCGAATTTCTTCACCCCCGTCAATGGAGCGATCGTTATTTCCCCCGATCGAATCGAATAAAGTAAATGAAACCATCCGCAGTCCCGGCAAGGAGCTATCGCTCACGGCCCGGAACACGTTTACCCGCCCATAGCCAAGCAACTGAGCAACAGACGGGTCGTTGAGATTGTCGATTGGATCTGCTGTGACTCGGAGCTGCTGAGCGATCTGGTCCGGAGTCCAGCTTTGGTGGACTGTTTTCACAAGAGCCGCCGTCCCACTGACGATCGGCGTGGACATGGAAGTCCCGCTCAAGGTAATATAGGATTGAGGCCGCCAAGTACCGTAGATGGCAGTTCCCGGTGCGGACACGCCAACGTGAACACCATAGTTTGAAGATTCAAATAGCCCCCATACCGAGCGACGATCAAGGGAGTCGGTCGCCGCTACAGCAAGTGCGTGCTGGTAGCCAGCGGGGTAGATAGGTTCGGAAGTTCCACCATTCCCAGCCGCAGTTACGACAAGCGCCCCCTTCCCTGTAACGTAATTGATCATCTCCTGTTCAAACTGAGAATACCCGAAGCTTCCCCAGCTTGCATTGATGATCGACGCACCATTGTCTACTGCATAGACCATGCCTTCATAGCCGTAGACAATAAAAGGACTGCCGCCGTCGTCGCGCCGATCATCACGCGAGGTTTTCACTGCCATGATCTTACACCTGTACCCGATACCCGCAATGCCGACAGAGTTATCGGTGACAGCCGAAGCCAGTCCTGCAAGGATCGTCCCGTGATCGGAACGATCTTCATCGGGATTATTATCCGGTGTACCACTCTGGCCGCCAAAGTCCCAACCTCGGATGTCATCAATATAGCCGTTGCCATCATCGTCCACGCCATTGTTGGGGATTTCTTTATTGTTGCGCCAGATGTTTGCTGCCAGGTCTGGATGTTGCCAATCAACGCCCGTATCTACAATACCAATAATGATGGTTGAGTCTCCTCTCGTCACATCCCACGCTCTGTCGGCCTGGATTTTCCGGAGGTACCATTGACGTCCGAAGTCGGGATCGTTAGGAATATGGAAAACACGTCGAAGGTAGCGCGGTTCGGCATATTCGACTGCTCCCGCAGATTGCAAGGCCCGGGCAACTTTCGTGGGATCAGTTCCATCTCCATACCGAAATGAGTAAAAGCAAGTAAGGTCAATCGCCTTGGGATTCTGGGGCTTTCGGTGATGAGGAAAGATGGGGCTAAGCCCCTCACCCTTGTACCTCTGGAGAACTTTGTCCACCGGTGTAATGCCGGTCGTTAAGGCTCCAGCAGTTATCTTTGAAAGTTGTACCCCGGCGGAGGATTTCCATTTGATGATGACTTCTCCCGGGAGATACTGAGGCCCAGGCGTTGTTGCCTGGCTTATTTGTCGCTGCCGGCCGGTGACGGGGCCATCGGAGAATGAGAGGGAAGAAACTGCTAAGGCGGTGGCAAGCAGGAGAACCGCTAACGGAAGTCCTTTTTCAACAATGGGCATTGGCTTGATTTCCTCATGATCAGATGATTCCTATGCCTAAGGAACAATTCTTAGTTTCTATAGGTTCAGATTTTCCCCGGAAGCCACGCTCTGCCAGGTAGATAGAGTACTTGCCCAGTCTACCTGATGGAGAGAAAAATCCCGGCTGAGGCCACTGGTTGAGAAGCAAAGCTGTAGTCCGCGAAGAGATCCAGAAAAGCGAGTTTCAAACTTATTCCTAGAGTCGCGCGGAAGTCGTTATCGCCTTTCATATCCAGAAACCGAACATCCACCGCTGCTTGTGACAGCCCCGGAGAATAGTCAGACGAAGGTCGATAGGTGTATGAGATTTCCGTCGATGCATTCTCGTATGCAACCCCTGTGTAGAGAGTCAGGATGGACAGCTTCTTGCTGGCCTGGAGACCCAGACTGTAGGCCTTCGTCTTGAGGAAATCTCCGCCTGCGCTATCAACCAGGACAAATTCCTGGAACATAAAGTTGGCCGACAAATCAAGCGGAAAAGCTCCTCCCGTTGGCATTTCCACCGGTGATCCTCCAGGCAGCCATTGGCTAATGCTATGCCGCAAGCCGAGTCCAAGGAACTTAAGTTTGCCAACTTCTTTGCCGAGCTGTATTTCAGGCACCCATCGGAGGATCAATTCGGTTCCTAGGGGTGCGCCCACACTGAGCTGTGGGCTGAGAAGCGGCGCGTACTTCAGGTCACTGCCACCAGGGAACTCAAAAATGGGGGGATCGTCCGGAGCCGCCTGCTTGTAATAGACTTTTGCTCCGTTGCCTGGTCCGAGTGCAGTTGGTGTGGTAACGTTCTTGTCGTAATCTCGTCCTGCGATGTAAAGCCGACTGTCGGTCCGAATTGTATCGGGCGCGGTAGCGGTGAAAGTCTTTTCCCCAGCCAGTATCGGAGCTAACATTCCCACAAGTCCGATTTCAAAGCCAAGGAACTTATGAACATCTGCAGTGTGGTAAAGGCCGGAATTCAAGTTTGCACTGAAGACAGAGACTGCGGGTTTGAGATAATTGCGCCCGTTCTCGCCAACAAATCTTCTTGCTTTCTCACTGATGTCAATGTCCTGAGCCCAAAGGTCTCTGGCAAAGCCACCGAAGGCAAGCAGCGCGAAGAGCGCCATTGCCAGAAGTCTTAAGTAGCGCATGTTCTCCTCCTGATTTCTTAATGATGACGGGGGAGGGGCAGTCTATGGTAGGGTTTTTCTTTGAGAGGTGCAAGTAGGAGCCGCCTAAAACAGGGAGCGGACGGAAAGCCTAACAAGTTCTTTGACCACAAGGTCAGGGAAATTGGTAATAATGCCGTCGACGGACGCGCGAACCATGCTCTGCACATCCTTCACCGTGTTCACCGTGTAAACAAAGACAGGGATGTTGTGCGCGCGAAGATCCTTCAGGAATCGGTCGGAGAGCCACCACCGGCCACATACAAAAGCATCCGCTCGGGCACGAGCAACGAGCCAGGAAGGCCGAAACGGGAAATCTCGCATCGCCTTGTAGATGATCGCCGTTGTAACCCGAGGGTTCTCCGCTTTGATCTCGCGCATCAGGCGATGGTTGAAGGAGCCAAGGAAGACACGGCTCTCCGCTCGATGGGCTTTGACCACTCGGAGGACTTGTTGTCTCAAGAGTGCGAGGCTGTGACGCTCACGGTCGTTTGCTTTCAACTCGATGTTGAGGAAAGCGCGATCCTTGAGCAGTTCAAGAACTTCAGAGAGTGTAGGAATGCGTTCCCCGGCGAATCTTGCGTGAAACCAAGAACCTGCATCCAGTCTTTTCAGCTCTTCTAGAGACCGGCTTTCGATTCGCCCCTTTCCGTTCGTTGTCCGATCAAGAGTTCGGTCGTGGAATGCAACGACCTGACCGTCTTTCGTCAACCGGACATCGCACTCGATCATGTCGGCGCCAAGATCACACGCCATCTTAAAGGCCGCCAGGGTGTTCTCTGGACTTTTTCCGGAGCATCCACGGTGAGCGACTACCATTGGCCCCCTCTTCGTCGCACGCAGCAAATCAATCGAGAGAACTCTGCTCAAATCACCCGTCCTCATCTCGTTTACCTAAACGAGAGGTAATGGTCTCGAAGATTCCTTGTATCTCACCTACGCCGTTCACTGTCGTGAGCAGGCCCCTCTGAGCATAGAATTCTTTAAGGGGCGCGGTGCTGGTGTTGTACACTCTTAAGCGGTTCCGGACCGTTTCCTCTTTATCGTCTTCTCTCTGATACAACTCGCCACCGCATCGCGGGCAGATTGCAGGATCTTTCACATCATCGAGATCAAGACTGAAGATCGAATGACAGTTCCGGCACATCCGCCGGCAGGAGAGGCGGCGGATGAGTTCTGCCTCATCGGCTTCAAAGTTCAACACAGCATCGATCTTGAGGTTCATCCTTTCAAGTATCTTCTCCAGTGCTACAGCTTGTGTGATCGTTCTGGGAAACCCATCGAGGATAAAGCCGTTGCGATATTTTGGCTTTGCCAATTCTTCAGCGACAATCTCCACCATGATGGTATCGGGAACAAGTTCTCCTTTTTGAAGATATTCATCTGCCTTCTGGCCGAGTGGTGTACCGTCCGCAACAGCGGCACGGAGGATATCTCCGGTGGAGACGTGAAGGATATGAAACCTCTGCTTGAGAAGTTTTGCTTGTGTTCCCTTACCGGCACCGGGAGGACCTAAGAGGATCAGTATCATCTCAATTAGGATAATGTTTCTTCAGTTGCCGCAAGTTACCTTGGAGAAAAATTCTGGTGGCGATCGGCACTTTGAAGAACTCTCACAGGATTTCGGAGTTGGACTTTCCTTGGCCTCCCGCTTCGACCATCCATCACCGCGAGCTGTCCACATGCGGCTTCAATATCTTCTCCGGCACTACTTCGTACCATCACCGTAATGCTCGCTTGGCGAAGCCTTTCTACAAACCACTCTATTCGCTCCCGCGACGTTGGTTGCAGTGTCCGGGCAAATCCCGTCGGGTGCGTAAAATCAATCGGATGGAACGGAATGACATTGATCTTACAAGGCACCTTCTTCGAGAGCGCGACGAGGCGGCGGATGTCCTCCTCTCGGTCGTTCAGCTTATCGAAGAGGATGTATTCGTACGTCACCCGTTGCTTTGTCTTTCGATAGTAATACTCCACCGCCTCGATGAGCTTCTGAAGATTGAACTTCTTATTGAGAGGCATGAGATTCGTCCGGAGCACGTCATCCAGCGTGTGAAGAGATACAGCAAGCTTTACCTTACGGCCCTCTTCCGCTAGGCGCCGAATACCATCGACCCAGCCAGCCGTGGAAATTGTCATCCGTCTCGTGCTGATAGCAACCGAGTATTCGCTCGAAAGGATCTCCACAGACTTCATCACGGCGTCGTAGTTCATCAACGGCTCCCCCATGCCCATGAACACGAGGTTTGTGATCTTCTGAGGTGCTTCCCTCCTTACTTCGAGAACCTGATCGACAATCTCACCCACCGTCAGATTCCGTGCAAATCCCATCGCTCCGGAGGCACAAAACATACAATTGAGGGGGCACCCGACCTGAGTCGAGATGCAAAGGGTGAGTCTTTTCCGTTCACCGTTCAGACGGGGTACGGGTGGAATCAGAACACTTTCAATCTTCAGGCCATCCTGTAATTCGAAGAGATATTTCACAGTGCCATCCCTGGGCGAGACACGTCGGCGAAGGAGGCTTAGGCATCGAAGCGAAGCAACCTCACTAAGCCGCTGCCGGAGGAGTTTCGGAAGATCGGTCATCTCCTCGAAGGTCGTCGCGCCGCGGTTGTAGATCCAGTAGAAGAGCTGGCGGCCGCGGTAAGGCCGCTCGCCGAGGCCAAGAGCGAATGCCTCTAGCTCTCCAAGCGTAAGTCCTGAGAGATTTCTTCTCATCGCTGCTGTCAAAGTGGCGTTACAATGTAAGAAAAGGATGAAAGGCTTTCAAGCATTAAGAAATCTCGACGACCTTTGTCCTTGCCTTGTGCCCGGAGACAATGCGAACACGCTGCTTTGGCAAGCTAAAATAATCCGCCAAGATTTCCAGAAGCTTCTCGTTCGCCCTTCCCTCACTCGGTGGTGCCGGAACACTCACGACGTAGCGATTTGCTTCGACTTTGACGACTTTATCCTTTCGCGCACCTGGTTTTACGCGGATGACGATTTTCATTGTCCGTTTTGAAGAAAAGAACCGCACTCGCGAACGGGTGCGGTTCGGTGTAGATTGCTCAGTGGCTTTTTCGGTCTATCTTTCGAACAGTTCGGCTGCCTTGACGACGCGCGATCTCTCCTTGTTGATGTTCAACGGGAAGACTTCTATTACCTTGTCTTGTTCCTGGATGTGTCGCGAAACAGGTGAGGAGTACACAATCGGCGACGGCTTGTTTGTTGTGAGTGCATCCAGAAACATTGCTCCCTTGCCCTCGTCAACGACGACGGCCATCTTGATGTCGTCTTCGCGGAGGTACTTCTTGATGGCCGTATTCACATCATCGACGGTCAAGCTCTTCAGCTCGCGTTCGATGCGGTCGATATAGTAGTCGGTTCCATAGAATTCAGAATCCATCTGGTACCCAAGTCGACGGTTCAGCGTTTGCGCCCAAAGCTTGGAGTAGTTGATAAGGAACTTGCGTGTCTTCTCGAAGTCTTCCTTTGTCAGACCTTTTTCCACGAGGTTCTTAAGCTCAAAGAGAGCATTTCTGATTCCGAAGAGGGTGTTCTCCGGCTGGATTGGGCGCAACCAGATGCTGAAAAACTGCTGTCGCAGCGGTGTGTTTAGGTCTGGGAAGACAGAACCAGACGCCACGCCGCCGACGAACTTCTCGATGTATGAGTAATCCCCATAGTTTAACCCTCGGTCACCTCGGAGCCGATTCATCAGGATGCCGTTGAAAGTGCGATGCTCACCAAAGTACGAGTTGGCAACGAGCAGTGCGTAGTAATCCTTGTCCTTCCGAGTAAGACTGATCGGGTAACCCATCGAGACAGCATATGCCCGGCACGGCTTCTCGACGACGAGCACTTCAAGCCCTTTGATTCGCTGTGGCATTGTGAGAGGGACCTCACGAAATGATCCGCTCGGCAGCTTGGCAAAATCACTCCTGATTCTTTCGGCCAGAGATGGAGGATACCCACCGGCGATTCCAACCCAGAGGTTTGCCTGTGTGTAGGTTTGCCGATAGTATTCCTTCACATCGTCAAGCGTGATCGATGTGATGCCCTGGACCGTGCCAGTCTCGGTCTTCCCGTACGGGTGTTCCTCGAAAAGGATGGCGTTGAGGGCCTGCTTACCGAGATTTTCGTCATCGGTGGCTCGCAATGTGTTCTTCAGATAATTTAGGTGGAGGTCTTTCACTCTCTGAAAATCCGCAGGGTCAAAGCGAGGACGCAACAAGAGATCAGAGAAAAGCTTGTAGAATGCCTCCAGGTGATCACTGTGCACATCGCCGACGAAGGTAGTAATCTCTTGATCGAACTGGAGACGAACGCTGGCAGCCCAGGGATAAAGTTGATTTACAACCTCAGCGTAAGTGAGGTCCTTCGTTCCGCCCTGCGCGATGAGGTCCGCAGTGAGAGCATTCAATCCTTCCTTTCCTTTGGGATCATTGATGGCACCGGCTCGGAGAATAACACGGAAGGTAATCAAAGGTGAATTTGCGCTGTGAATCTCCGTGAACCTCAATTGGCTCTGCTGTGTTGCGTGTATCAGGACCGGCAGCGCGAGGGCGGCTAACAACCAGAGGTGGAGAAATCTACTCAGTTTCATTGCTGTCCCTCCTCTTGTGTCAAGAGGACCACGGTGCGATTCTCTTTTGTGAAGTATTTCCTTGCGACATTGATGATGTCTTCCGGCGTTACCTTGTCGTAGAGAGCGTAGGCGCGATTCACCGACTCCGGATCGCCAGTGAGCTGGATGTAGTGGCTGATGCCCCGTGCAATGCTCCCAGCACTGTTCAAGCCCATCGCGAATGCATATTTCATGTGAGATTTGATCGTCGAGAGCCGCTCGGCTGAGACGGGCTTTGACTTTGCCTCCTCAATCGCTGCATCAATTACCTCACGGACTTTTTGGACGTTCTTCTTGTCCTTGATTCTTGTAAAGATCAGGAAAAGGCCGGGGTCGCGGCTATCGCTCTGGTTCCCATTGATAAATTCGACAAGTTGCTCCTCAACGACGAGTTTTCTGTAGAGATCTGATGTCTGGGAAAACACCACCTCGGAGAAAATGTCGATTGCAGGCATGTCGATCTCCCGGTCGCTGAATGCCGGGCCATGGTATCCGATGGCAAGAATTGGGAGCGTCCTCGCTTTCCACGGCACCTCGACTGTCTTCTCCTGTTTCTGTGGGGGATCGCGAGGGACATCAAGAGTGTAGCTTCCTCGTTTCCAGGTGCCATAGTACTTTTTCGCCAGCTCAATCAAGCTGTCCTGATTAAAGTCGCCGACCACAACGACGACACAATTCTCCGGCCGATACCAGCGGTCAAAGAACTTCAAGCTGTACTCATACTGATTCGGCATGTCGAGGATGTCTTTCAAAAAGCCAATCGTCGTGTGCTTGTAGGTGTGTTGCTCGTAGGCGGCTTCTCTCATTTTCTCGAAGATAGTCTGGAACGGGCTCGAATAGTTCTTATTGTACTCTCCGAGGATGGCGCCGGCTTCCGTCTTGAAATCTTCTTCGCTGTACTTGAGATTCATGAAACGGTCGGATTCGATGTCCATAATTGTCTCGAGTGCGTCCGAACTTGCAAGGATGTGATACGCAGTCCAGTCGTCGGTCGTGAAGGCGTTGTTGTCGGCTCCGATGGATTTCAGGACTTCGTTGTACGCGTCCTTGGGGTACTTCTCCGTTCCCCGAAACATCATGTGCTCAAAGAAGTGGGCAAAACCGGATTTGCCAGGCTCAACCTCATTGCGGGAGCCTGCCCGTACAACTGTGTAGTAGGCAATGATTCCCGGGCTATCGAATGGAATGGAGACGATTTTCAATCCATTGTTAAGCATTACTTGGCGGACAGGGTAGGTGAAGACCTTTGATTCCCCTCCTGGCGCACTTCCCCCGGGGACGAGAATGAAGGGAACAGCAATCAGCAGAGCGGCGAGTGCAGTTCGAGTCATAGGCTTTTCCCTCCTGCTTTGAGTTGAGATACAAGGCTTTCGGTGGGCAAATCAAAACTAGGGTGTTTCTCTTAATCAAGTATACGAATTTCCCTCTCGATGTTCCAGTCCAAAATGGAACCCACATCATGGCATATGTGAAGATTTCTCAAAGAGAGGAATCAGCACGGAGTTCGTCGAGAAGTCGAGTCAT
Organism: Ignavibacteriales bacterium; assembly: GCA_037446075.1. Lineage (GTDB taxonomy): Bacteria > Bacteroidota > Ignavibacteria > UBA10030 > JAHEZR01 > JBBIJH01. The sequence continues at coordinate 9,258 of JBBIJH010000001.1, read as the reverse complement.
ATCCGACGGCAGGTTAGACTCGAAAAGAAGAAATTTCTTCGTCGATGGGTGCACAAAGCCAAGCGTCCGGGCATGGAGCGCTTGACGGGGCATGATTTCGAGGTAACGTTGCACTGGAGTCTTCTGCTTTCCACCGCTACCTCCCCAGGCAATTCGGCGTCCGCCGTAGGTTGGATCGCCAAAGACTGGATGCCCGATGTGGGCAAGATGGACTCGAATCTGATGTGTCCGGCCCGTGTGCAACTTCAACCGAAGGAGTGACAGATACGGGAAGCTCTCGAGTACCTCGTACTCAGTCACTGCGGGCTTCCCCATGCGCGTCACGGTGATTTTCTTCCGATCGCTCTTGCTTCGGCCAAGGCTTGCCTCAATGACTCCCCGCGGCTTTTGAAACACTCCCCAAACGAGGGCCCAGTATTCGCGTTCGATGGTCCTTCTCGAGAATTGCCGCGAGAGATGGGCGTGTGCGGTGTCGTTCTTGGCTGCGACAATGAGCCCTGATGTGTCCTTGTCGAGGCGGTGAACGATCCCGGGACGCAGACCGTCATTCAGTGTGGAAAGCTGTTGGCAGTGGTAAAGCAAAGCGTTGACAAGAGTTCCAGTGTAATTTCCGTAAGCGGGATGGGTTACCATCCCTGCAGGCTTATTGACGACGATCAGGTCGTCATCTTCATAGAGGACTTCGAGCGGGATCGGCTCGGGAAGTGCTTTGAGGCGGGGTCGTTGAGGAAGCGCACAGCGGATGAGTTCACCGGGCGAAACCTCATGACTGGCCTTAACAACGTTGTTGTTTACAAGAACAAGTCCTTGATGGATTGCTTTTTGAATTCTCGATCGCGTTATGTTTTCGATCTGGTGTGCGAGAAATTTGTCGATGCGTTCTTTTCGCTGGTGAGCCGGAACTACTATTTGAAATTCACGGGGCATGGCATTCGAGCTCTCCGCACTTTTCTCGAGAGCCTGTGTTCTTCACTTTAGGGTCCGTCCGATGACGCCCGTGCATTCCGATGTCGCTCTGGCGGGGAGACGTTCGGGGAGCTATTGGAGGCTAAACTCCCGGAGGGGTTGGAATTCACCTCGGAGATTCTTGGAGCAGTCGCAAGAATCGATGCGGGCTCCTTTTTCTTCGCCCGGCGTCGGAAGAGGATGATGAAAACGACTCCGAGTGTGACGCAGGCGTCTGCGATATTGAAGACTGGCCAGCGCGATAGGTGGTATCCAAAAATGTTGAGGTCGAAGAAGTCCACATCAATAAAATCCACGACGCGGCCGTAAAAGATCGGATCGCCATTGAATAGGATTCCGTAGAAAACCCTGTCGATGAGGTTCCCAACAGCGCCGCCCAGAATCATGGCGAGGGAGAGCCGATGAGCAAGTCGCTCCTCCCTTGCTTTGTAAAGGTAAAAAAGAATCCCGATGCTCGCAACAATGGAGAAGATGGAGAAAAATAGCTTACCGCCCAAGTCAATTCCAAAAGCCATTCCGGGGTTCTCGATGTATGTGATTTTTAAGAAGTCACCGAGAATCGGCTTGCTGGCACCAAGCCCCATCCCCCGCAGGTGAACCCCCAGCGACGGAATGCTGAGGCCTTTCACTACAAGCTTCGTGACCTGATCGGCAACGACAATAAAGAGAGAGAAGTAAAGAATCCGCACCGTGGTCTCGCACCGAAAGTGTTCTGAGAAAAAAGGTCAGTTAACGTCCGCGCTTTAACTTGCACTGAACGCACAACTGCGCATGAGGCACTGCTTCCAGACGTTCCTTTTCAATAAGTTTCCCGCAGTCGGTACAGTACCCATAATCGCCCTTCTCGATTCGCTTCAGGGCATCCTCGAGGTAGTTGAGGAATTTCCCTTCGCGAGAGGCGAAGAGGAACGTCTTCTCTCGCTCCATGGCGTCGGTCCCTTGCTCCATGTGGAGGGAGTAGGTGGAGTTTTCACTGACGTACTCGCCCGTCGTGACGTCCATCATGCTCTCCTTCAAGCTCTCGAGTTCTTCTAGAATCTCTTTTTTCTTCTGGAGGATGATCTCCCGGAAATGGGCGAGTTCCTCTTTGCTGTAGCCATCTTTTCGGACCGATTTCGGTGGCGAGACCTTTCTTGCCACGGTCGCCTTTGCAGTTCCCGCTCTGAGCCTCACCTTCGGTGGATTTTTCTTCAGCACTTTCTTTGCCATTCGATTTCTCTCCTTTCTGCTGGACCGTGTTTCGGTGCTTTAGTTGCTTCTTCTTACCCGTTCAACTGCAATTTCACATTTTTCCCCATTGATCTCCCACTGGGCGGAGTATTCACCGGGAGAAAATTCTGGCGACAGGGACAGAGCGAGGGTCTCCATCTTGATCATGTCGCCAAAACGGTCAAGTGCCTGGCTGAGTTTTTCCGAGGCGCGATACCGAACCTCGATTCGGTCCACCACGTCAAACCCAGTATCCTTTCGCATCCGCTGGACTCGGTTGATGAATTCACGAGCGAGGCCCTCTTCAAGCAACTCATCTGTAATCGTCGTATCCAGTGCGACGGTGAGCCCATTTTCCGATTCGACGAGCCAGCCTTTGATTTCCTCGCTCAAGATTTCGACATCGTTTCTCGTGATCACGACCGTTTGCTCATTCACGACAATGGAAACTTCGCCTTTTGTTTCTACCTCTTTGATCTCTGACTTGTCGAGATTCTTGATCCGTTCGGCAACTTTCTGAACATCCTTTCCGAACTTCGGCCCGATTGACTTGAAATTCGGTTTCGCTCTCTTGTGGATGATCGAAGAATCGCTGTCCACATACTCAATGCGCTTGACGTTGATCTCGTCAAGGATAATGCCCTCCATCGAATGCAATGCCCGGCGGTCCTCTTCCCTTGAAACAGCGACCATGATTCGTGAAAGAGGCTGTCGCACTTTCACATTCGCCTGCGTGCGCAGTGCCCTCGTCAATGAGACGACGTGCCGGACGAGGTTCATCTTTCTCTCAAGCTCGGAATCGATAAGGTTCTCATCCACCTCGGGTAAGTAAGCGAGGTGGACAGACTCGGCCGGTTCCCGGCGGGTCACTGTGTTCAAGTTCCGGTAGAGTTCATCAGCAAAGAACGGGGCGAACGGTGCCATCAATTTGGCAATCGAGATCAGACACTGATAAAGCGTCTGGTATGCTGCAAGTTTATCCTTCGGGTCACTTGCTGACCATTTCGACCAGAAGCGAGCTCGGTTTCGTCGCACGTACCAGTTCGAGAGGGCATCGACGGTAAACTCGCTGACTTCCCGCGCCGCGCGCGTGATGTCATAACTGTCCATGGCGGCCCGGTACCGCTTCACCAAGCTGTTTAATGCTGACAGGATCCATCGATCGATCTCGCGACGTTCACCCACAGGAATGTCCTGCTCACGGTAGTCGAAAGCGTCGATGTTTGCATATCGAGCAAAGAATGGGCCGTAAACATTTACAAGGGCTCGGAAGAAACCCGCCTGGACATTCCCAAGCCCTTCCTCCGCAAACAGCGTCGAGCGCCAGGGCGGACTGTTTGTGATCAGGTACCAGCGTACGATGTCTGCTCCATATCGGCTGACGATTTCGAAGGGGTCGACGACGTTTCCCGCCGACTTCGACATCTTCTTCCCTTCTTTATCGAGAATCAGTTCGTTGACGATCAAGTTTTTATACGCAGGCCTGTCAAAAAGGAACGTCCCGATGGCGTGAAGCGAGTAGAACCATCCTCGCGTCTGGTCAATTCCCTCAGCGATGAAATCTGCCGGATAATTCTGTTCAAAGAGTTCCTTGTTCTCAAATGGGTAGTGATACTGAGCGAAGGGCATACTGCCGGAGTCGAACCATGCATCGATCACCTCGGTAGTTCGTCTCATCGTTCCGCCACATTCCTGGCATTCCATCGTAATCGCATCGACGTACGGCTTGTGGAGGTCGAGCGGCTCGGGAATATTCTTGCCATGACGGCGGAGCTCTTCAATGCTGCCAATCGCTCGTGTGTGTCCTCGGTCACAGATCCAGATGTTCAGTGGAGTCCCCCAGAACCGCTCACGGGAAAGTGCCCAATCCTTGTTCTCTTGTAGCCAGTTGCCAAAGCGTCCCGTACCGATCTCCGGCGGGATCCAGTTAATGCTCCTGTTCAGTTCAATCATCTTATCTGCAAACTTCGTCGTGCTTATGTACCACGCCTCCCGAGCATAATAAAGAAGAGGTGTCTTACATCTCCAGCAGTGAGGGTAACTGTGGGTGATCGTCTCTTTCTTGTACAGAAGGCCTCTTTCTTTGAGATTCCTGATGATATTCGGATCGGCATCTTTAACGAATTGTCCCGCAAAGTCAGTTGCTTCGGGCACGAAGTTACCGCTCTTGTCCACAAGCTGGAGAAAAGGTAGGCCGTATTGCTGGCCGAACTTATAGTCATCCTCGCCAAACGCGGGAGCGATGTGAACGATCCCCGTTCCGTCTTCAATCGTGACAAATTCGCCGTGTTCGACATAATGAGCGCGTTTGCTGAGTGAAGTGTAATTGAATAGCGGCTCATACTCTTTCCCCAGCAGCGAATGTCCCTTCATCCTCTCGACAATTCTATGGTCTCCATCGACCACGCCGATCCGCGCCTCTGCAAGGATGAGAAACTCTCCGTTGTGCTGGACCTTCACATAGTCAACTTCCCGGTGGACTGCAAGGGCGAGGTTGGAGGGAAGTGTCCAGGGAGTTGTCGTCCATACCAGGAAGTAGGTATCCCTCTCCCCCCTCACTCTCATTTTCACATAGACGGACGGGTCCCTCACATCCTCATAGCCGAGGGCAACTTCGTGAGAGGAGAGCGGTGTCTCGCATCGTGGGCAGTAAGGCTGACTCTTGTACCCCTTGTAAATGTATCCGCGATCAAAGAATTGCTTCAAGGCCCACCAGACCGACTCGATGTATTCGTTCGTGCAGGTGACATAAGCATTTTTCAGGTCTACCCAGTAACCGATCCGCCTTGTAAGATCCTCCCAGTCGTTCAGGTATGCAAAGACGGAGTCGTAGCAGGCCTTATTGAATTTCTCAATTCCATACTCCACGATCTCGTCCTTGTGCCTGAAGCCAAGTGCTTTCTCCACCTCAATCTCGACGGGGAGGCCGTGCGTGTCCCAGCCTGCTTTTCGTTCCACTTTGAAACCCGCCATTGTCTTATAGCGGCAGACCAGATCTTTGATTGTGCGGCTCAGGACATGGTGGATTCCGGGTTTTCCGTTTGCAGTGGGGGGACCCTCGTAAAATGTGAACGCCGGTTTCCCTTTGCGGGACACCACGCTCTTCTCAAAGATCTTTTCTGATTCCCAGAACTTCAGGATAGAAGCTTCAAGCTCGGGGTAATTAATTTTATCTGGAAGTTCTTTGAACATCAACCGGGTCTTATTTCTTGCTGAAGTACGATATGATCCACAGTACCAACGTCGCCAGCAGACTCAGAACGATGCTCGTTGCGATTGGGAAATATAACTGGAAGTTGTCCTTCTTTATATGGATATCCCCCGGCAACTTGCCGAGAAAAGGGATTCTGTCGAAAAACGTCAGCAGCAACCCCACGCCCAGCAGCATCGCACCAAGTCCCATGAGCACTTTCCCAATGGGTACCATCGGCTTCACCCCATTCTCAATCTTGAATTGCCAAATTACATGGATTGTAAGGAGTCAATTGGAACTCGAAAATTGAAAATCATTTATAGCCTTCGTACAACCTCTTTCATCAACTGAGTCAACTTCGGTTCTGCTTTCTTCGCCACAGCGATGATCTCCTCTACACTCACGGGTTTTAGCGCTTCGGGGAAGCATTCGTCCGTAATGATGGAGATGCCGAGGACTTTCATGCCCATGTGATTCGCGACGATGTTTTCCGGAACAGTCGACATCCCGACAGCATCGGCGCCAATCAGGCGAAGGAACCGATACTCGGCTCTCGTCTCGAGGTTTGGCCCTGTCATCGCCACGTACACCCCCTTCTGAACTCGGATCTTCTTGTCAAGGGCAACTTGTTCTGCAAGCGCAATCAGTTTCTTGCTGTATGCCTCTGACATGTCCGGGAAGCGCGGACCCAGCTCATCGTCGTTGGGTCCGATCAGGGGATTGTTTCCCAGCAGATTGATGTGATCCGCGATCAGCATCAAGTCGCCGCGTTGGAACAAGGGGTTTAACCCGCCCGCAGCATTGGAGATCAGGAGAGTCTTTACCCCGAGACCGCCTTTCGCTCCCATCACACGAACGGGAAAAGTGATCTGCTGCATCGTATAGCCTTCGTAATAATGGAAGCGTCCTTGCATTGCCACAATCTTCTTCCCCGCGAGAGTCCCGAAGATTAACTTCCCATGGTGGGACTCGACGGTAGAGACAGGGAAATGGGGGATCTCGTCGTAGTCAATCACCGTCTCCATCCGGATCTCCCGAACCAGGCCGCCGAGACCCGTTCCGAGAATGATGCCGATCTCGGGGCGTGCCTTGCTTTTTCTCCGGATGAAAGCAACCGATTCCGCAATTTGGGCGCGCAATTCAGTCATGAGCCGATCGTGTACATTGGTGGTGGATCTTCCTTTTCTTCGCGTGGGCCAAAAATGGCCGTGCCGATACGTACCAGTGTAGCTCCCTCTTCAATTGCAACCTCAAAATCCTTTGTCATTCCCATGGAAAGCTCTCTCATTTCCACATTGTCAATTCCCGCTGACGCGATCTCGTCACGAAGCTGTCGCAGTGTTCTGAACGCTGGGCGGGAATCTTCGGGGTCGGGCACGAACGGGCCAATCGTCATTAACCCCTTAACTTTCAGGTTCTTGTAACGAGCGAGAGCTTTTACAAACTCCAAGCTTGCTTCGGGGTAGACGCCGAATTTCGATTTTTCTCCCGACGTATTTACTTCAACCAGAGCCTCGATCACTCTCCCGATTCGCGCTCCCCTTTTGTCAATCTCCTCCGCGACACTCCGATGGTCCAGCGAGTGGACGAGGCAGATGAAATCTGCAATGTATTTGACTTTATTGGATTGAAGATGCCCGACAAAGTGCCATCGGACCGTCGGATCGTTCAGTTCTTGGCGTTTCGCCCGAAGTTCTTGAACAAAATTCTCGCCAATATCCTGAATCCCCGCTTCCACCGCTTCGCGAATCCTCTCTACACCGAAACCCTTCGTAACTGCAATTAATTGCACGGTTTCGGGTTTTCGGCTCGCCCGCTCACACGCTTTCCGAATCCGTTCACGGACTTCAGAGACTTTTTCGGCAATCATTGAGGAAGTCGAACAACAAATATAATTCTTTCAGCATCAAAAATCAATCACTTCCGGCTGGTTCCACGTGAGCGAATGGCCTCTTCACTTGATTTTTACTCTTCCTTCTTTTACTTTAAACGTGAGAAGATATTACCAACGATCCGTCCGCAACCATGAGCATCTTCGATTCCGAAAATTATGACGATGAGTTCGACGAGCAATCTTCGCGCCGGCAGAATCTCGACGATGAGTTGAAGCAACTAAAGGACCGACTCAAGGACGGCTCTAACGGAATCACAAACATCGATGCGCTTGAGGAGCTTGTTAGCTACTACTTCGAGAATGAGAAGTATAACGATGCTCTCCACTTCATCGATATTCTCCTGACCTTCATTCCCTATAGCGCCGACACCTGGGTCCGGAAGGGAATGATCCTCAACAACCTTCAGAAGTATGAAGAAGCCCTCTCCTGCTATGACAAAGGTCTCAGCCTGAACCCGGTGGATCCCGAAGCTCTCGTTAACAAAGGAATTGCACTGGACAACCTGAACCGTCACGGCGATGCCCTCGCCTGCTTTGACCGCGCCCTGGAGATTGACCCCAACAGTGAAGATGCTCTCTACAATAAGGGAATCACCCTCGAGAGGACGGAAGCTCTCGAAGAAGCTGCAAAGATTTTTCAATACATCGTCGAGACCAATCCTTCTCAGAAGGATGCCTGGTATGAACTCGGGTATTGTTACGATTATCTAAACAGGCTGGAGGATTCCCTCCGTTGCTATGATGAGCATCTAAACCGAGACCCATACAATTACAATGCATGGTATAATCGCGGCATCGTGCTCAACCGGATGGGACGATACAGCGCTTCGATCGAGAGCTACGAGATGGCGCTTGCAATCAAGGAAGATTTCCCTGCCGCTTGGTACAACAAGGGGAATGCCTATGCCAACATGGGACGCCTCTACGATGCAATTGAATGCTACAAGATCACATTGAAGTACGACCCCAAGGACGTTCCTTCCCTGCACAACATGGGGAACGCCTACGAGGAGCTTGGCCAGTACGAGGAAGCAATCAAATGCTTCGACCGTGCCATCGCTCTTGACCCGAGACACTACGAGTCGTACTTTGGAAGGGGGAGCTGCTACGATTCCTTGCAGGAGTACCGAAAGGCACTCTGGGATTACGACAAAGCCCTCTCTCTTTGTCAGAATTATCCAGAGCTTTGGTACGCAAAGGCTGATCTTCTCTATAATATGGGCCGACTGGAGGAATCCCTCCTTTGCTACCGGACGGTCACGAAGCTGGATCCGCAGAATGCTCAGGCCTGGTATGATTGCGGTGAGACACTCTACGAGCTGGGCTACTATCGTCAAGCGTTAAAAGCGTTGAACCGCTCCATTGATCTCGGTTCCTCGTGGGCAGACCCCCTCTACAGTCGGGCAAAGGTTCAGTTCATCCTCCATCAGCGTGACGAAGCGATTGAATCTCTGAAAAAGGCAATCCAGATCGATCCGGAAAGGTGGAAAGAGCTTGAAAAGGAATTTCCGGACGATGAGATTCTCAAGGAGATCAAAACGCTGTTAGATCCGTGACGCGCGCTTCACCTTCCCTCAGCACAAGATTGAACCTAACTTCTCTTCTTTGCTTTACGCAGTGCTAGGCTATTTCCTTCAATCGAGGTTGCTATTCCAGTTCCCGGCGTTTCGACAAAGATTACGGGCGTGATCGGGCATCCCATCGGGCATTCCCTTTCGCCCCTGATGCACAATGCCGCCTTCGAACTGCTGAAGTTGAACTTTGTCTATCTGGCATTCGACGTTCAGCCTCAGGATTTGAAAGAGGCGTTGGAAGGGCTGGTTGCCCTCGGGATCGCAGGGGTGAATGTGACGATTCCTCATAAGGAAGCCGTGATCCCCCATCTCGATGGTCTCAGCAGTGAGGCCCATGCCATCGGTGCTGTGAATACCATTGTGAACGATGGGTCGAGGCTCTCTGGACATAACACGGACGTGTTTGGCCTCGTGGAGACGCT